>CAMLJW010000304.1 GCA_946480485.1 uncultured Streptomyces sp.
CTCGGTGTCATGCGCGGCTCGCGTCGCTGCATCACGCGCCACGGGCGCCCTGCCGGATTCACGCACCACGGGCGCAGATTCGGTCACAGCCACGTCTGTCGGTCCTCCCGCTGTCACAGGCGAGTCGATCGGCCACCCGACGGGGCGGCAGGGGGGATGAACACAGGCGGAACGTCCCCCGTACGTACCAACGACGTGGACCGCGAGGGGCAACGGTGGGTGATCGTCGCCGTGACGGAACCGTTGCCGATCCACCGGAAGTCCCCCACAGCGACCGCATAGTCTGTGGAGCCGTTCAGGGTTCGTCGCTGAACGGCACCCTGCTCCAGTCAGGCGAGTCCGGGTCGGCGGATCCGTACGGAGCTGCCTGTGGCAGCTCGAAGTTCTCATACTCCAGGGGGAGTTACACCATGCGATCCATACGCCCGCTCTTCGCCGCCCGCCGAGGGAGGAGTACGCGCCGCGGACCCTCCCCCGCGCTGGCCGCGGTCGGCCTGGCCACCGCGCTGGCGCTGACCGCCACCGCTTGCAAGTCGGGCGACGACGCGAACGCGGGTGGCGAGGCGTCCGTTTCCGCGACCACCGGCGGCGACGACAAAATCAAGATCCCGGACGACATCAAGGACAGGCTCAAGGAACACGGGATCGACCTGGACCAGTGGAAGGGCGGCGCCTGGAAGAACTGGGACAAGGACGACTGGCTGCGCGAGGCCGGCGACTTCATCAATCCGATCATCAAGGACCTGTGGGACCCGGACCGCATGCGCGGGGCCGAGGACCCGGACCAGGGCAAGGGGGTCGACGACAGCGACCTCGCCGGTGACCAGGGAGTCACCGACCCGGAGCCGGCGCCCGTGGAGGCGCAGCCCGTGCAGGCCGCGTACCACGACAACGCCCCCGAGGCGGGCAAGGTGTTCTTCGACTCCCCCGAGGGCACCATGGTCTGCTCCGCGACGGTGGTCGAGGACCCGGCCCACCCGGGCAGGTCCAACCTCGTGTGGACCGCGGGCCACTGCGTGCACGCCGGCAAGAAGGGCGGCTGGTACCGCAACATCGCCTTCGTTCCCTCGTACAACGACCACGCCAAGCCGGCGACGGAGCTGCAGAACGCCACCAAGGAGGAGGTCGCTCCGTACGGCGTCTGGTGGGGTGACTGGGCGCAGACCTCGGACCAGTGGATCGAGCAGGGTGGTGCGACGGGCGGCCAGGGTGCCTCGTACGACTTCGCCGTCATCCATGTGACGCCGGAGGAGGGCCCTGGCGGCAAGTCCCTGGAGGAGACCGTCGGTTCGGCCCTTCCCGTGGACTTCGACGCCCCGGCCGTGTCCGAGGTCGGCAGCATCACGGCGACGGGGTACCCGGCCGCGAAGCCGTTCGACGGCGAGACGATGTACCAGTGCAAGCACAAGCCGGGCAGGCTCTCGCTCGTCAAGTCCGAGCCGACGATGTACCGCATCGGCTGTACGATGACCGGTGGTTCGTCCGGCGGCGGCTGGGTGGCGACGGGATCGGACGGCAAACCCGCGCTCGTGTCCAACACCTCGATCGGCCCGGTGACGACGGGCTGGCTGGCGGGCCCGCACCTGGGCACGGACGCCAAGGGTATGTACAACGCGGTGAGCGAGAAGTTCGCCGGGAAGCAGTAGCAGCGCGCGGCGGACGGCGGCGGGGTGTCTCGTGGAGATCTTCACAGCCCCGCCGCTGTTCGTCCCCAACTCGGCGGGCATAGTGGGATGTCGCGTGCGAGCGGGCTCCATCCCGCTTCTGACACGCGCATGACAGCTACACGTTCTACCGGGGGTAACAGTACATGCGTTCCACACGTCCGCCCTTCGCGAGCCGTCGCGGGCGGCGCCGAGTCCTCGCCGCCACCGGGTTCGTGGCGGCGCTGGCACTCACCGCCACCGCCTGCGACTCGGGCGACGACACAACGGCCGACAAGCCCGGCGCCACCGCGTCCGAGGCCGTAAACAACGGCAAGGTCGAGATTCCCGGCGATGTCGCCGACAAGCTCAAGGATCAGGGCATCGATGTCGACCAGTGGAAGAACGGCGCCTGGAAGGACTGGGACAAGGGCAAGTGGCTCGGTGAGGCCAAGGACTTCGTCAACCCGGTCATCGAGGGTCTGTGGAAGCCCGAGCGGATGAAGGCCGCCAAGGACCCGGACAAGACGATCACCGCGAAGGACGCCTCGGCCGAGCAGCGTGTCAGTGACCCGGCACCGTCCCCGGTGACGGCCACGCGCGAGAAGACCCCGTACCACGAGAACGCCGCTCCGGTCGGCAAGGTCTTCTTCGACTCCCCCGAGGGCTCCATGGTCTGTTCCGGCACGATCGTCAAGGATCCGCGGCACCCGGGCAGGTCCAACCTCGTGTGGACCGCCGGCCATTGCGTGCACGCCGGCGGTGACGGCGGCTGGTACCGCAACATCGCCTTCGTGCCCGCCTACAACGACCTCGGCAAGTCTGAGACACAGCTGGCCGATGCGACGCAGCAGGAGATCGCCCCGTACGGCCAGTACTGGGCGGACTGGGCCTCGACGTCCAACGAGTGGATCGAGGGCGGCTCGGAGTCGGGTGGCGCCGGTGCCACGTATGACTACGCGGTGCTGCATGTGAAGCCGGAGTCGGGTGCCAGGTCCCTCGAGGAGACCGTCGGCGCGGCCCTGGACGTGGACTTCTCCACGCCGTCTCCCGCGGACGCCGGCTCGATGGGCGCCTGGGGCTACCCGGCCGCCCCTCCGTACAACGGTCTGATCATGCACAAGTGCCTCGACCGGCCCGGCCGCCTCTCGCTCGGCTCACGACTGCCGACGATGTACCGCATCGGCTGCACGATGACCGGTGGTTCCTCCGGCGGCGGCTGGTTCCGTGTCGTCGGCGGCAAGACCAAGCTGGTGTCGAACACGTCGATCGGCCCGGCCGACAACGCCTGGCTCGCGGGACCGCAGCTGGGCGCGGGCGCCGAGGCGCTCTTCGACAGCATGAGCAAGGAGTACGGCGGCAGGTAGCCCGTCGTACGCGCCGATATGACGAAGGCCCGCCGCCTGCGGGCGAGAGGGGCGGGCCTTCGTGATGTGGCGCTCTGCCGGTCCCCGTCGGTCAGAGGGCCGGCGCCGGAACGTACGGTGCCAGCTCCGCCGCCAGTTCCTCGTGCACCCGCAGCTTGAGCAGCGTGCCCTTGGGGGTGTGCTCCTCGGAGATCACCTCGCCGTCGGTATGGGCCCGGGCGACGAGCCGGCCGAGGGTGTAAGGCACGAGCACCTCGATCTCCACCGAGGGGCGCGGCAGTTCGACGTCGATGAGGGTGAGCAGCTCGTCGAAGCCGTGGCCCGTGCGGGCCGAGACTGCGATGGAGCGCTTCTCGATCCGCATCAGCCGCTGGAGCACCAGCGGATCGGCCGCGTCCGCCTTGTTGATCACCACGATCTCGGGTACGCCGGTCGCGCCCACATCGCGGATGACCTCGCGCACCGCGGCCAGCTGCTCCTCCGGCGCCGGGTGCGAACCGTCGACCACGTGCAGGATCAGATCGGAATCACCGACCTCTTCCATGGTGGAGCGGAACGCCTCGACCAGGTGGTGCGGCAGGTGTCGAACGAACCCGACGGTATCCGCGAGCGTGTAGAGCCGCCCGCTGGGCGTCTCGGCCCGGCGCACGGTCGGGTCGAGGGTCGCGAACAGCGCGTTCTCAACCAGCACGCCCGCGCCCGTCAGCCGGTTGAGCAGCGAGGACTTGCCCGCGTTGGTGTAGCCGGCGATGGCGACCGAGGGCACCTTGTGGCGCCGGCGCTCCTGGCGCTTGATCTCACGACCGGTCTTCATGGCCGCGATCTCCCGGCGCATCTTCGCCATCTTCTCGCGGATACGGCGCCGGTCCGTCTCGATCTTGGTCTCACCGGGACCACGGGTGGCGAGGCCGCCGCCCTTGCCGCCGCCC
Source organism: uncultured Streptomyces sp. (assembly GCA_946480485.1). The sequence goes on from CAMLJW010000304.1 coordinate 3,940, forward strand.
ATCTGGCGGGACAGCGACTGACCCCAGCCGCGCAGCCGCGGCAGCATGTACTGCATCTGCGCCAGCGCGACCTGCGCCTTGCCCTCTCGGGACTTGGCGTGCTGGGCGAAGATGTCGAGGATCAGGGCCGTCCGGTCGATCACCTTGACCTTGACGACGTCCTCGAGGTGGATCAACTGGCCCGGCGAGAGTTCACCGTCGCAGATGACGGTGTCCGCGCCGGTCTCCAGCACGATGTCACGCAGCTCGTGGGCCTTGCCCGAGCCGATGTACGTCGCCGGGTCCGCCTTGTCGCGGCGCTGGATCACTCCGTCGAGTACCAGAGCGCCCGCGGTCTCGGCGAGGGCGGCCAGCTCGGCCAGGGAGTTGTCCGCGTCGGCCGCGGTCCCCGAGGTCCACACACCGACGAGCACCACGCGCTCCAGCCGCAGCTGCCGGTACTCGACTTCGGTGACGTCCTCGAGTTCGGTGGAGAGGCCCGCGACGCGGCGCAGTGCCGCGCGGTCGAAGCGGTCGAACTGGTCGCCGTCCCGCTCTCCGTCGATCTCGTGGCTCCAGGCGACGTCCTCCTCCATCAGGGCATCGGCCCGAAGACCTTCGGGGTAGTTCTGCGCGAGGCTCTGCTTGTCCTGGGGAGAGGAAGAAGAGGAGGTCATTGGATCCTTACGTCGATGGGTAGCTGTGGTGCGACGGACGTCCATCTCTCACTTGGCACAACGTCCGGGGTCGCCGGGAGATTCCCGGTCCTGAGGGTTCTGGTCCCGAGGGCCGCGTCGTCGACCCGAGTCCGTCGTCGACCCGAGTCCCGAGGGCCGCGTCGTCGACGTGACGATGGTCGCACGGCACGGCCCGTCTCGTCACCCGAGTTGTCGCGCGCCTCTCTCGCTCTCCTCGGCGGGCGCGAAGCTGCGCCAGTGCGGGTGCCCGGGCATGGGCGGGGTCTTCTCGCCGTAGAGCCAGTCCATGAAGAACCCGCTCAGATCCCGGCCCGCGACGGCCGACGCGAGGTTTTCGAAGTCCGCGGTCGTCGCGGTGCCGTCACGGTGGGTGTTGACCCATGTCCGTTCCAGCCGCTCGAAGGCCGGGTGGCCGATCTCCTGGCGCAGGGCGTACAGGACCAGAGCGCTGCCGTTGTAGACGTTCGGCCTGAAGATGCTCATCTTCTTGCCGGGTTCGGGTGCCTTGGGTGCCGCGGGCGGGCCTCCGGCGGCCCGCCATGTGTCGGACGCGCGGTAGGCGGCGCGCATGCGCTCCTCCAGGGACTGGTCCGCCGTCTCCTGCGCGTACAGGGCCTCGTACCAGGTGGCGTGTCCTTCGTTGAGCCAGAGGTCGGACCAGGTACGCGGGGTGACGCTGTCGCCGAACCACTGGTGCGCCAACTCGTGCACCATGATCGACTCGACGTACCACTTCGGGATCTCGGAACGTGTGAAGAGCTCCCTCTCGAAGAGAGAGAGCGTCTGTGTCTCGAGTTCGAAGCCCGTCCGAGCCTCGGCGACCAGCAGCCCGTACGTCTCGAAGGGGTAGCGGCCGACCTTCTCCTGCATCCAGGCGATCTGGTCGGGCGTCTTCTCGAGCCAGGGCGCCAGCTTTCCCCGGTCCTTGGCAGGCACCACATCACGTACGGGAAGACCGCCCGGCCCGCTCCGGTGCAGCACGGCGGAGCGGCCGATGGACACCTGGGCCAGCTCGGTGGCCATCGGGTGGGCGGTTCGATACGTCCAGGTGGTGGTCGTCGCGCCGCGGGCCGTTGACGGCGGCAGTCCGTTGGCCACGACCGTGTATGCGTGGGGCGCGGTGACACGGAACGTGAACATCGCCTTGTCGGAGGGGTGGTCGTTGCCCGGGAAGACCCGGTGCGCGGCGTCGGCCTGGTTGGCCATGGCGAGGCCGTCCTCGGTCCGCACCCATCCGCTGTTCACGTCCTTTTCGGGCATCGGGTTGCTGTCGTGTCGCACGGTGATCCTCATCCCGCTGCCGGGCGGCAGCGGCTTCGCGGGCGTGACCACCAGGTCCTCGCCCGCCTGTCGGAACTCCGCGGGCACGCCGTTGACCTCGATGGATCGCACCGTTCCGTGTGAGTAGTCAAGATTGACCCGATCCAGCCAGTCTGTCGTCCGCGCGTCGATCTTGGTAACGGCCGGCAGCGGCTTGTCGTTGCTGCCGGGATAGCTGAGGGCGAGGTCGTACGCCATGACGTCGTACCCGGGGTTGCCCAGGTGCGGGAAAAGGCGATCGCCGACCCCGAGCGGTGCCGGCGCGGGGGCGCTCGCGGCGATGAGGCAGGCGGATGCGGCGGAGGCGCACAGCGCCGTACGGATCCGTCCGGGGGCCTTGGTACGTGGGGCCGGGCGCCTGGTCGACCCAGAGGTACTGAAGGTACTGAAGGTACTGAGGATCCAGGAAGTCCTGGGGGTAAGCGGCATGGACCACGGCTATCAGCGCCCGCACCGAGTGCGGTGACGACTCGCGCCGCGGCCACCCGAACGGGTCCTCCGTGCCTGACGGCGATCCGCTGCCTCGGGTGCCTGCCGCTCGGCGACATGGCCTGCGCAGAACGTGCGGAAGCCCTCCTACGGAGCCGTCGCCTGGCGCTGTGCCCGGCTCACGTCGAACACACCCGGCACGTTGCGCATTGCCCTCATCAGCGCGGGAAGGTGTGCGGCGTCCGGGAGTTGGAGCGT
>CAMLJW010000305.1 GCA_946480485.1 uncultured Streptomyces sp.
CGGAGGCCGTATCCGCGGTCGCTTCGCCGACTGGAACACCCAACCCCGGCGACATCGGCCGGCGCGTGGCCGTAGAACGCCGGAGGCACGGGCTCAGCCGGGAGGAAACGGCCCGCCGCGCCCGAATGTCGCCGGACTATCTGGCGTACCTGGAGGAACAGCCGGCTGACCCGACCGTGGCGACTCTCCTGAGGCTGGCCGACGCGTTGGGTACCACCGCCACGGCCCTGCGCGGGGCAGGCGTCGACCTGCCACCCGGTCAGGGTCACGCACTGCTGCATCCGCAGCTGCGGGACCTCAGCCCGAAGGAATGCCGCCACCTGCTGTCCACGCACGGCGTTGGGCGTGTCGCGGTGTCGACGCCTGACGGCCGCCCCGCGGTCGTCCCGGTCAACTACGAGGTCGTTGACGACGCGATCGTCTTCCGGACCGCGCCCGACTCCGTGCCCGCGGCGGCTGTCGGAACGGAGGTCGCCTTCGAGGTCGACCACGTGGACGAGGCGATGAGCCAGGGCTGGAGTGTGCTCGCAGTCGGCCCCGCGAGCGTCGTCACGGAGCCCGACGCCGTGCGTGGGCTCGCCCAGCGCGCCCACACCGAGCCATGGGCGGGCGGTGCACGCGAGATGTGGGTGTCGATCCTACCCACGCGCCTCACGGGCCGGCGCATCACTCCGGCGGATCAGTAGGCGCCCACGGGCCGCCGAACAGCGGCCTCATCACAGCGGGTCGCCGACTCGCGAGGGGAGGTTCCGGTGAGCCGACAAGCACCGGCCGACGAGCAGGTGACGGCCCTGGCCCACGCCGCTGCCGCCGCCCCGTCGATGCACAACGCGCAGCCCTGGCTCTTCCGCTACTTCCAGCACAGCCGCACGTTCGAAATCCACGCCGACTTCGAGCGCACCATGCCGCACTCCGACCCCGACACCCGGGGCCTGCACGTCGGCTGCGGTGCCGCGCTGCTGAACCTGAGAGTCGCCGTGGCCCACGAGGGTTGGTATCCGGAAACCTTGCTGCTGCCCGACCCCACCGACCCGAGGCTGGTCGCGAGCGTTCGGTTGGCCAGCTCCGCAACCGACGAGAGCGAGCTCGGCGCGCTGTATCCGGCGATTCACCAGCGTCACAGCAGCCGTTACCCGTTCGAGGAGAGGGACATCCCCGACCCCGTGCGGGAGGCTCTCAGCGCAGCCGCCAGCGTTGAGGGAGCAGCGCTGACCTTCCCGACCTCATGGCATCTGCGGGAGGTGCTGGAACTGGTCCAGGAAGCCGAGGCACGCAACATCACCGACCTCGGCAGCGACCAGGACCTGGCGCGGTGGACTCGTATCGACGCCCCGTCGGTGGGCACCGCCGACGACGGCGTCCCGCACTACGCCTTCGGGCCGCGCAAGCGCGGGGGTAAGGCCCCTATGCGCGACTTCGCGGGACCCCGGAGGGTGGCGGGCCGTGACGCCGCGGATTTCGAACGCACTCCTCGGCTGGCACTCCTCAGCACGAGCCACGACCACCCGGAGGACTGGCTCCGCGCCGGGCAGGCCATGGAACGCGTCCTGCTGCTGGCCACCCTTGAGGGCCTGTCCAGTTCCTTCGCCACCCAGCCCCTCGAATGGACCGACCTGCGCTGGCCGCTGCGCGACCCGGTGTCCGGGACGGGCTACACGCAGATGCTCCTGCGCCTGGGGTACGGCCCCAAAGGACCCGGCGCACCGCGCCGCCCGGTGCGGGACGTACTCGACATCCAGCCCTGACCTGCCATCCAACCCTGACCCGCCCGGGGGACCGCGGCGGGCCGGCGGCCGGCCTCGCACACGGTCACTGAGTTGTCCCGGGCCCGTCCCGACCGGCTGACTCGCCGGTGAGCTGTGGCTCGACATCCACGACGCCTTCCACGGCGCGCACGAGGCGCACGGCGACCGAGATGAGCGAGGTGTCATGGATGTGCCCGCGGAGCGTGACGACTCCCTCGTGCACGTTCACGTGGATGGCGTGGCTGAAGGCCGGGAAGAGGTAGGACACCACGGTGCGGCGGACCTCCTCCTCGATGTCCTCGTCCGGCCGCAGGAAGACCTTCAGTAGGTCGGCGCGGCTGACGATGCCCTGGAGCATGCCGATGTCGTCGACCACGGGCAGCCGCTTGACGTGCCGAACGGCCATGATCCTGGCCGCCTGTGCCAGGGTGGCGTCGGGGTGGACCGTGATCGCGGGGGTGCTCATGAGCTCCTCCGCCGTCACCGCCCCGGCCTTGGCGAGGTCGGACAGGCGCCGGCGTTGCTCGAAGAGGCTCGGGTCGCTGTCGCGGAACTCCTCCTTGGGCAGCAGGTCGGCCTCGGAGACGACGCCGATGACACGCCCTTCGCCCTCCAGGACCGGCATGGCACTGACCTTCCACTGCTCCATGGTCTGCACGATCTCCTTGAAGGGCGCGTCGCGTCCGACGGCCACGACCGTCTGGGTCATCACATCACTGACGATGTGCGGGGTCTCAGGCACCGCGATCCTCCTCGTCTCGCCTTGTCAGGGCACCTCGCCGGCGCCGTGGGGTGCGTACAGGTCGAGCAGCCGCACCCGGGAGGACCTGAGCCGGCCCGCGATCACGCCGGAGACGTAGGTCAACAGCGCGTGATCCAGCTCTGTGTCGTTCCCGCACAGCTCACGGACCGCAGCCGCGTCGAACTCGTAGGCACGTACCGGGCTGCTTGCCTGGGCCCCCAAGTGCCAGCGATGGGGAGGGATCAGCCAGGACCAGCCCAGCAGCTCCCCGGCGCCGAGGGTCTCGATGACCGCTGCGCGGCGGCCGGGCACATGTACGTCGAGGGCGACGGTCCCCGTGTGGATGATCCAGAAGCGGTCGGCTTTGCCGCCCTCGTTGAAGATGCGCTCGTCGGTCGCGAACGACACCTCGCGAGCGAGGGGCATGAGCTGTTCGCGATGTTCCTTGGTCAGGGCGCCGAAGACGCCGGTCCTGGCAACCACGATCGTCTTCCCTTCACCATGACCTCGAAGCGGAAACCCGCTCGTATCACGCCGATGCGACGGCCGTGGCGGCGATGCGAGGAATGGAACCCCGTTCTTTGTCCGACCGCATGACTCCACGATCGTCGCAAATCGCCGCAGTGCAACCTGGGCCGACGTCCCCCTTCGAGAGCCGGTCCATGTGTCGCGACGGAACCCATGCGGTGCGACGGTATTCACAGGGGCTTCTTCAAGGCAGTGGCCGGGCAGGAAGGTGGTGGTGACCATGGACCTCCCGCTGGTCGTGGGAGTCGACGGATCGGATTCCAGCCTGGACGCCGTCGACTGGGCGGTGGACGAGGCCGCGCGCCTCGGGCTGTCTCTGCGGCTCGTCTACGCCTCTTTGTGGGAGCGGTACGAGGGAGGCCGGCCGTCCTTCAGTACTGGCCGTCCAGCCGAAGAGGTCATGGCCCAGCACATCGCCGCGTCCTGCGCGGAACGAGCCCGGCTGCGCAACCCGGAGGTGAAGGTCTCGAGCGACGTACTGCCCGACGACGCCGTGTCCGCTCTCCTGCACGCAGCTCATGAATCCTTCGCCCTGGTCACGGGCTCCCGCGGCCGCGGTGAAATCGCCGGGATGGTGCTGGGCTCGGTCAGCCTGGGCGCGCAGGCGCCACGGCCATGTAGGTCTGCGGCTCGGCAGGGTTGCCCACGCCCTGCTGCATCACGCCGAGTGCCCGGTGGCCGTCGTCCCCCAACGGGCCTGACCCGACGCGCGTCTCATACTCCTGCACACCTCGTGAAGGGAGAAGGAGAGGGCGGCGGATGTCGGAGTGGACCTGGGAGTACGAAGGCTACGACCCGGCCGGCGAGCGGCTGCGCGAATCGCTGTGCACGCTCGGCAACGGCTACTTCGCCACCCGCGGCGCCGTACCCGAGAACAGGGCGAGCCTGGTGCACTACCCGGCCACCTACGCGGCCGGGGTCTACAACCGCCTGGAGTCGACCGTGGCCGGGCGACGGGTGGTGAACGAGGACCTCGTGAATCTCCCCAACTGGCTGCTCCTGCGCTTCCGACTCCGCCTTGCCGACGGATCGGCGGGCCCGTGGTTCTCTCCCGACACGCGTCCGGTGCTCGATTACCGGCACACCCTGGATCTGCGCCGTGGCACGCTGACGCGCATGTTCCGGTTTCGGGACGAGGCGGCAGGCACGCTGAGCGTGGAGCAGATTCGATTGGTGCACATGGCGGATCCGCACCTGGCCGCACTGCGGACCGTTGTCACAGCCGAGGAATGGTCGGGAGAACTGGAGGTCGAAGCCGCCCTCGACGGCGACGTGATCAACAGCAACGTGCACCGTTACAGGTCCCTCAACCGTCACCACCTGGCCCGTGTACGGACCGGCGCGTCCGCGACCGACGTGACGTGGCTGAGCTGCCGCACCAGCACCTCCGACGTCGGCATCGGCATGGCGGCCCGTACGGTCGTCGTCGGGCAGTCGCCCACGTCGTCGGAGTTTCGGCCGTCTCATCGCCGTGCCGTACACCGGCTGGTGATACCGGTCGCTCCAGGCCGGCCCGCCGTCGTGGACAAGACAGTGGCCCTGCACACCTCCCGTGATCCGGCGATCAGTGACCCGCTCGGCGCGGCGCTCGACCAGGTGGCCACGGCTGCGGGCTTCCCGGCGCTTGTGGACTCCCATGTCGCGGCCTGGGCGCGCTTGTGGCGGGGGGCGGACATCCAGGTGCCCGGGGAGGCGGGCCGTGTCCTGCGCCTGCATCTGTTCCATGTGCTGCAGACACTGTCGCCGCACACCGCGGACCTGGACGTGGGCGTGCCGGCCCGTGGGCTGCACGGCGAGGCGTACCGGGGGCATGTCTTCTGGGACGAGCTGTTCGTACTGCCCTATCTGAACCTGCACTTCCCGGAGGTCTCGCGGGCCCTGCTCAACTACCGTCACCGACGCCTGCCCCGGGCGTGCCGCGCTGCCCACGCGGCGGGCCGGGCCGGGGCGATGTACCCGTGGCAGTCCGGCAGCGACGGCCGCGAGGAGACCCAGCAGCTGCACCTCAACCCCCGTTCCGGCCGGTGGCTGCCAGACCACTCCCGGCTCCAGCACCACGTCGGCTCGGCGATCGCCTACAACGTGTGGCAGTACTGCGAAGCGAGCGGCGACACCGAATACCTGCACACCAAGGGTGCGGAGATGCTGCTGCAGATCGCCCGCTTCTGGGTGGACAGCGCGGAGTTCGCCCCCGTCCTCGGTCGGTATCGCATCCTCGGCGTGGTCGGTCCCGACGAATACCACGACAGCTACCCCGACGCCGCCCGGCCGGGCCTGGACGACAACGCGTACACCAATGTCACCGCCGTCTGGGTCATCACTCGCGCCCTGGACCTGGTGCGGCGCCTCCCGGCATGGCGCCGACAGGAGCTGTTCGAACGTATCGAGCTGGACAGCGGCGAACTCCCGAAGTGGGAGGAGGTCTCCCGGCGGCTGCGCGTGCCGTTCCACCAGGGCGTCATCAGCCAGTTCGACGGCTACGGCGACCTCACCGAGCTGGACTGGTACGCCTACCGCACCCGCTACAACAGCATCCGGCGGCTGGACCGCATCCTCGAGGCCGAGGGTGACTCCGTGAACCGCTACCAAGCCTCCAAACAGGCCGACGTCCTGATGCTCGGCTACCTCTTCTCGCCCGCCGAACTGCGGGATCTGTTCCGCCGTCTCGGGTACGAAGTGGACGACGAGGTCTGGCGCAGGACCGTCGACTACTACCTGCAGCGCACCAGCCACGGCTCCACCCTCAGCGGACTCGTCCACGGGCTCGTCCTCGCCCGGGCCAGACGAGCCGAGGCGTGGGGTTACGTCCACGAGGCCCTGGAGGCGGACATCGCCGACATCCAGGGCGGCACGACCGGCGAAGGTATCCACCTCGGCGCCATGGCCGGGACCCTGGATCTGGTGCAACGCGGCCTGACGGGACTGGAGACACGCGAGGACGCGCTCTGGCTGGATCCAGTGCCCCTTCCGGCACTGTCGGAGTACGGGTTCTCCCTGCGCTACCGCGGCCACTGGGGTGTCGGCATCCGGCGCCGGAGCGGACAGCTGGAGATCCGGGTGCCCGACTCGGAGGAGTCACCGATCCGCGTGGTGCTGGCCGACCGGGCTGTGACCGTCGCGCCCGGAGAGACCTGCACGCTCGTGCTGCCGGAGAGCTGATCCGCGCAGACGGGCGTGCCGACCTCGGTGTCTGCGGCAGGATCCGCCGGACAGACCATAGGGTCCGAAAGCGGAGTTCCGCTTCAGGCGAGAGTGCCGTGGGAGACATGGATGAAGTGGTTGGTCTCGCTGGTCGGTGCCGGGCTCGTCATGCTCGCCCTGCGGGACCTCTTCCATACCCTCTGGCACCCGACCCGCCACGGCGGCCTGAGCCGCCTCGTCATGACGGCGCTGTGGCGTCTCGCCCGGCGCCTCCGAGCGCGCCGGCGGGTGGTCGGGCTCGTCGGACCGCTCGCCATGGTCACGGTCGTGTCCATGTGGGCCACCACCGTCATCCTCGGCTGGGCCATCATCTACTGGCCCCACATGCCCGGGGCGTTCACCTTCTCGCCCGGCTCCAAGGCGGCCCAGGAGCCCGCGCTGCTCGACTCCCTGTACCTGTCCCTC
>CAMLJW010000306.1 GCA_946480485.1 uncultured Streptomyces sp.
CGCCTTGCGATGCACCGCTGGCAGCCACCTTGCTCAAGGTACATAGCATCTGACCTGTGGAAACGGCCTGTCTCAGGCTCACTGCCCGGCACTGGACGGGCCAGCAACCAAGATGCAGGCCACTCAGCAGTGTGGCGTGGTCGCCCCAGCCCTCTCCCAGCGCATCGGCCCCGTGGTCGTGACCGCCAACCTCGGCTCGGCGAAACCCGCCGCAGCCGCCCGCCGGATGCGCCGCCAGGTTCTGGATCAGCCCTGGAGATGAAGAATCTGCGATCACCTTGGTTGTCACAAAGCCGGGCAATGACTCGGTAGGGAATCACACAAGGTTGGGTCACGATGTGTCAAGAAGCGGCTATGTGAACGCGTATCGCCGGATTCAGACGTACGTTCCTCCCTGTGAATTCCGAACCCACACGTCACAGAGCTGTCAGCCTCACGTCGACCGCTGTCGCCGACGGGGCCGCTCCCGCTCGGCGTTCACTGATCCGCTCCGCAGTGACCGGCACCGCTCTGCTGGGTGCTGGTCTCGCCGTCGGCGTCCCCTCCGCTTCCGCTGCCACTGCGGGCAGCACGCGCCCCCGGCCGACCACGGCGCGGGAGGCATTGCGGGAACTCGCGGCGGGCAACTTCCGCTGGCGTACGTATCGCGAGCGGCACCCCGACGAGAATGCGGCTGTCCGGCAGGCGCTGAAGTCGGGTCAGAAACCCTTCGCCGTCCTGCTCGGATGCATCGACTCCCGCGTACCGCCGGAGCTGATCTTCGATCAGGGGCTCGGCGACCTGATGACGGTGCGCTCGGCGGGTGAGGTTCTGGACGAGGCCGTGCTCGGCAGCATCGCCTACGGGGTGCTCGAACTGGACATACCGCTGATCATGGTGCTCGGGCACCAGTCGTGCGGCGCCGTGACGGCGGCGGTCCGGGCGGACGAGTCGGGTGGCGGACTGCCCGCCCACATCCAGTACATAGCCGACCAGATCCGTCCGGCCATCGACCACAGTCGGGAGGGCGACGCCCGCGTCGACGCGACGATCAGCGCCAACGTCCGACTCGTCCGCTCGCGGCTCGCGGCGGAACCCGACCTCGCCGCCAGGGTGGCCACGGGTGATCTGGCCATAGTCGGTGCGCGGTACGAAGTGACCAGCCAGCGGGTCCACCGGATCTCCTGAGCGCACGGGGCCCCGGTACCGGCCGGAACCTGACAGCAGGGCCGGGGGCGGGACCCGCCGCGCCCGATCAGCCCGCCCGCCGGATGCGCGGTGATGCCACAGCGCTCCCGCCGCTGCGGGTCGACCTTGCGACCATGACGGCGAACGTCGCACAGGCCAACGTCGCACACGTAAACGTCGCACAGGTAAACGTCGGCCCACAGGCGTGGCAGAAGACCCTGCGGGGAGCCTACGAAGCGCTGCGGCGCGGCCACGCGGTGCCGCTGGACATGGCGCCGGTCGCCGGCCAGCCCTTGGCCTGGGGCATCGGCTGCGGTCCCGGGGGGGCCGCGGGAGGCATCCCGCCTTGTTGTTGCTGCTGTGCCTGAGCGGCCATCGGCGTCTGCCAGGGTTGCCCCTGTGCCACGGGGCTGGGCCCGGGTTGCGTCCGGCCCCGTACCATGGCGGCGGTCGGGCCTGGTTGCTGCCGGCCTCTTTGCGCCGCGGCATACATTCCGGGTCGCTGCTGGTTCTGGGCCATGGGGGCCACCCCGGGCTGCTGCTGGCCCTGCGCCATGGTGGGCGGGCCCGGCTGCTGCCAACCCTGGGCCATGGCCGCCCCGCCCGGCATTCCCGCTCCGTTGGTCGCGCCGACAAGTCGGTCCACGGCCGCCGTACCCGAACTGTAGGTGTTTCCTCCGCCCATCTCGGGCACGGCGGCTCCCCTCCTGGCCCCGTAAAGCACCGACTCCAGGCCGGACACCAGGCGACGCACGTCCTCCTGGGGCCGGACCACGAGTCGCAGGAAGCGACTGGACGAGCCGATCTTGTTGCCGCACTCGCGTATCAGGATCCCGTGCTCGGCGAGCAGTCGATCCCGGACCACGGTGCCTTCGGCGCCCACGGGGAGGCGCACGAAGAGGAAGTTGCCCTGCGACGGATACACCGTCAGTTCGGGCAGTTGGGAGAGCTGGCGGGCCATGTCCAACCGATCGCGGTGGATCTGGTGCAGGCTCTCCACGTACTCGGTGCCGTGGTCCCGGAGCATGAACACCACGCTCTCCGCGAAGGAGTTGAGGTTCAACTTGGGCAGCATGGAGCGGATCTTGCCCGCCAGGCTCGGGTTGGCCACGAGATAGCCGAAGCGCACGCCGTGCAGCCCGAAGTTGTTGCCGAGGCTGCGCAGCACGATCACGTTGGGGCGCATCACCGCGTCCTCGACGACGCTCGGGTCGGCCTCCGCGTCGGCGAACTCCAGGTACGACTCGTCGATGATGATCAGATCCAGATCGGCGAGGGCGTCGCAGAAGGCGTTGATCGTCTGGCGGGGTAGAAAGCCGCCGTCGGGGTTGTTCGGGTTGCAGATGACGGCGACCCGGGTGCCCCGGGAACGGATGAACTGGATGTACCGGGTCGGGTCGAGAACGAAGCCGCTGCTCTCCAGGAGCGGGAACATGTCGACGCGCTTGCCGGTCTCCATCGGCTGATCGGTCCACCGGCCGAAGGTGGGGACGGGGATGGCGAGGGACTCGCGGACCAGCAAGTGGTCGATCCAGGTCATGAGTTCGGTGGATCCGTTGCCCATCGCGACACACTGCGGGGGCAGTTGGAACAGGTTGCACAGCTCACCGGTGATGGTGTCGGCGCTGCTCGGGTAGTACCTGATGATGTCGGGCAGCCGGTTCGCCAGCTCGTCGAACATCGCCGGGGTGGGGAAGTACGGATTGCTCGGGAAGCAGAAGTCCAGCGGACGAGCCCCCCCGCTTTCGCGTGCCAGTGTGGCCATCGACGGGCTGTGCGCGCCGCTGCGGAAAAGCGAGGTGACATCGTCGGCCATGGACCCTCCGTCCGTGGGGGGCGGACCGCGGTGGGGTACAGCGGGCCGCCCCTTCATACGTACGGAAATGTGTCTGGGTTCAACCAGCGTAAGAAATCAGGACATTGAGGTCCCCCAGTAGGTTTTCAGGCGCCGAAGGAGTGGATCGTCGTCGAGCGGTACGTCTGACCCGGCCGGAGCACGGTGGACGGGAACGCCGGCTGGTTCGGCGAGTCCGGGAAATGCTGGGTCTCCAGGCACAGCGCGTCGCCCTGGCGGTAGATGTGGCCGCCGGTGCCGACGAGCGTGCCGTCGAGGAAGTTCCCGGAGTAGAACTGCACCCCCGGCTCGGTCGTCGAGATCTTCAGCGTACGGTCGGACGACGGGTCCCGCAGTGTCGCGATGTGCTCGGGCTCAGGGGTGACGCCCTTGTCCAGGACCCAGTTGTGGTCGAAACCCTTGGCGTGCAGGAGCTGCTGGTTCGCCTCCCTGATGTTCTCGCCGACGGGCTTCGTACGGCGGAAGTCGAAGGGGGTGCCGGCTACCTCGGCCGGCTCCCCGGTGGGGATCAGGCCCGAGTCGACCGGGGTGTAGCGGGACGCGGCGATCGTCAGCTCGTGGTCGTGGACCGTGCCGCTGCCCTCGCCCGCGAGGTTCCAGTACACATGGTTGGTGAGGTTGACGACCGTGGTCCTGTCGGTGGTGGCCTCGTAGTCGATGCGCCAGTCGCCGTGCCGGGTGAGGGTGTACGTGACCTTCGTCCGCAGCGTTCCGGGATAGCCCATCTCGCCGTCGACGCTGGTGCAGCGCAGGACCAGACCGACGTCCGAGCCGGAAGTGAGGGGCTCGACGTCCCACACACGCTTGTCGAGGCCCTCGGCCCCGCCGTGCAGGCTGTTCCCGCCGTCGTTGACGTTCACCTGGTACGCCGTGCCGTCCAGCGTGAATGCGCCGTTGGCCAGGCGGTTCCCGTACCGGCCGATGAGGGCGCCGAAGTACGGGCTGGAGGCGACGTAGTCCTCGATGCCGGCGAAGCCCAGGGAAACGTTCGCGTACCGGCCGTGCCGGTCCGGGATCTCCAGGGACTGCACGATCCCGCCGTACGACAGGACCTTCAGCCGCGTGCCGCCGTTCTCCAGCGACCAGCGGTGGATCTCCGTCCCGTCGGCGAGCTTGCCGAAGAGCTCCTTCACGGGTTCCTGCCTCCTGCTTCCGTGGGCGGACATGGTTACGGGGGCCCTGGCGGGCCCCCGTATGGAAATGAGGGCTACGAACCGGCCTTGCGCTTGTTCCACACGTCGAAACCGACCGCCGCGAGCAGCACCAGGCCCTTGATGACCTGCTGCCAGTCGGTGCCGACGCCGACGAGGTTCATGCCGTTGTTCAACACGCCCAGGACCAGGCCGCCGATGATGGCGCCGAGGACCGTGCCGACGCCGCCGCTCATCGACGCTCCGCCGATGAACGAGGCGGCGATCGCCTCGAGTTCGAAGTTGAGGCCGGCCTTGGGCGAGGCCGCGTTGAAGCGGGCCGCGAAGACCAGACCCGCCAGGGCCGCCATCATGCCCATGTTCAGGAAGACCAGGAAGGTGACCTTCTTGTCCTTCACACCGGACAGCTTGGCCGCGGGCAGGTTGCCGCCGATCGCGTACACATGACGGCCGATGACGGCATTGCGCATCAGGTAGCCGAAGCCGACGACCAGCACGCCGAGGATCAGCAGCACCACCGGGGCGCCCTTGTAGCTGGCGAGCAGCATCGTGACGGTGAGGATGGCGGCCACCAGCGCGACGAGCTTGAGCGCGAACAGCCTCAGGGGCGGCACCTCGAGCAGGAACTCCTGCTGCCGCCTGCGGTCGCGGATCTCCTGGAGCACCACGAAGGCGATCAGGCCGAAGCCGAGCAGCAGGGTGAGGTTGTGGTAGTTGGTCTCCGGGCCGACCTCGGGCAGGAAGCCGTTGGCGACCTTCTGCAGCCCGTCGGGGAACGGGCCGAGCGTCTGGCCCTTCAGGAAGATCTCCGTCAGACCGCGGAAGAGCAGCATTCCCGCGAGGGTGACGATGAACGAGGGGATTCCGAGATACGCGATGAACAAGCCCTGCAACGAGCCCGCGGCCGCGCCCAGCAACAGGCACAGAACCACTGCCAGTGGCCAGGCGATGTCGTGGTTGACCATCAGGACCGCGGCGATCGAGCCGACGAACGCGGTGAGCGATCCGACCGACAGGTCGATGTGGCCCGCGATGATGACCAGCATCATGCCGATGGCGAGGATCAGGATGTAGCTGTTCTGCAGTACCAGGTTGGAGACGTTGCGAGGCAGGATCAGGTCGCCGTCGGTCCACACGGCGAACAGCGCCACGATCAGGCCGAGCGCGAGCAGCATGCCGTACTGCCGCATGTTGCGGCGCAGGCCCTGAAGCATCAGCTTCAGCAGACCGTCGTCCGTGGCCGCTCCGCTGGTGCCGCGCGGGGCGCCCGCCGGGGTCTTGGCGGTCACATCCGTGCTCATCGTGTCACCTCTTTGTCCTTCGTCATCTGACGCATCAGCGCTTCCTGCGAAGCCTCCGCCCGCGAGAACTCACCGGTCAGCCGCCCCGCGGCCATGGTGTAAATGCGATCGCACATTCCGAGCAGCTCCGGCAGCTCGGAGGAGATGAAGACGACGGCCTTGCCCTCAGCGGCCAATGTGTCGATGACCGTGTAGATCTCGAACTTGGCGCCCACATCGATGCCGCGCGTCGGCTCGTCCAGGATCAGCACGTCAGGACCCGCGAAGATCCACTTGCTGAGGACGACCTTCTGCTGGTTGCCGCCGGACAGCTTGCCCACCGGCTCGAAGACCGTCGGCGCCTTGATGTTCATGGACTTGCGGAAGCCCTCGGCGACCTGGCGCTCCTCGTGCTCGTCGACGATCCCCCGCTGAGCGACCTTCTTCAGCGCGCTCAGCGAGATATTGCGGTTGATCGTGTCGATGAGGTTGAGCCCGTAGTGCTTGCGGTCCTCGGTGACGTACGCGATGCCGTGCGCGACCGCCTCCGGGACGGTCTTCGTACGGATCTGCCTGCCGTCCTTGAGGACCGTGCCGCCCGCGTACCGGCCGTAGGAGCGCCCGAAGACGCTCATCGCCAGCTCGGTGCGGCCCGCGCCCATCAGTCCCGCTATCCCGACGATCTCCCCGTGCCGCACGGAGATCGACACATCGTCAACCACCTTGCGATGCTGGTCGATCGGGTGGTGCGTGGTCCAGTTGCGGATCTCCAGGGCCGCGGCCGCGCCCACCGGCGCGTCGTGCGGGGTGCGCTCCGGGAAGCGGTGGTCGAGGTCGCGGCCGACCATGCCGCTGATGATCCGGTCCTCGGTGGTCTGCGGAGCCTTCACATCGAGGGTCTCGATGGAGCGGCCGTCGCGGAGGATCGTCACGGAGTCCGCGACCCGTGCGATCTCGTTGAGCTTGTGGGAGATGATGATCGAGGTGATGCCCTGGTTCTTCAGCTCCAGGATGAGCTCGATGAGCTTGCCGCTGTCCTCGTCGTTCAGAGCCGCCGTCGGCTCGTCGAGGATCAGCAGCTTCACCTTCTTCGACAGCGCCTTCGCGATCTCGACGAGCTGCTGCTTGCCCACGCCGATGTCGGCGACACG
>CAMLJW010000307.1 GCA_946480485.1 uncultured Streptomyces sp.
GCTGGAGGGCTACCTGCTCACCGGCCGGCACGGACTGTTCTCCTGCTACGAGGCGTTCGTGCACATCGTGGACTCGATGGTCAACCAGCACGTCAAGTGGCTCCACGTGACGCGCCGCCTGCCCTGGCGCGCCCCCATCGCGTCCCTCAACTACCTGCTCACCTCGCACGTGTGGCGCCAGGACCACAACGGCTTCTCCCACCAGGACCCCGGCTTCGTCGACCACATCCTCAACAAGAGCCCCGAGGCGGTACGGGTCTACCTGCCGCCGGACGCCAACACCCTGCTGTCGGTGGCCGACCACGCGCTGCGCAGCCGGGACTACGTCAACGTGATCGTGGCCGGCAAGCAGCCCTGCTTCGACTGGCTGTCCATGGACCAGGCCCGTGCGCACTGCGCCCGCGGCGCGGGTATCTGGGAGTGGGCGGGCACCGAGAACGGCACGAGGGAGCCGGACGTGGTGCTCGCCTGCGCGGGCGACGTGCCCACCCAGGAGGTGCTGGCCGCCGCGCAACTGCTGCGCCGCCACCTGCCGGAGCTTTCCGTGCGCGTGGTCAACGTCGTCGACCTGGCGCGGCTGCTGCCGCAGGAGGAGCACCCGCACGGCATGCCGGACGCGGAGTACGACGCGCTGTTCACCCGCGACAAGCCGGTCATCTTCGCCTACCACGGCTACCCGTGGCTGATCCACCGCCTCGCCTACCGGCGCACCGGCCACAAGAACCTGCACGTGCGCGGCTACAAGGAGATCGGGACCACGACCACGCCGTTCGACATGGTCGTGGGCAACGACATGGACTGCTACCGGCTAGTGATGGACGTCGTCGACCGCGTCCCCGGCCTCGCCGTGCGCGCCGCCGCCGTCCGCCAGCGCATGGCCGACGCACGCACCCGCCACCACGCCTGGATCCGTGAGCACGGCACCGATCTGCCCGAGGTCGCGGACTGGACCTGGGACGGCTGACCGGGCCGGGCCCCTCGTAGAGGGGGCGCCCGGTCCCCCTCCGGCGTCCGTGGCGTCTGGGTCTGTTGCCCGTCGGCGCCAGCCTACCGGAGTGCAGCAGGAGGAACCGGATGCGCTGTCCATCCTGACCGACCAGGAGCGGGAGATCCCGGCCCTGATCGGCGAAGGGGTGACCGACCCGGCAGATCGGGCAGCAGCTGTTGCTCGCGGAGAAGACGGAGAAGGGCGATACGCGGCCTCACGACGGCAGCGCGCACACGGTGGCCGTGCGCAGGCGGCGCACCAGCGCGTAGCCGAGGAGGGCGAGGGTCGCCACGGCCAGCACTGGCTGCACCGGTGCCCAGTAGGTCAGCGCCCCGCTCACGCCGATGGCGAGCACGACCAGCTTGTTGCAGACGGGGCAGCCGACGGCGAACGCCGAAGCCATGGCCCCGATCAGGGCCCGCGCGGTCCGCGGCCGCTCGGCGGAGGGCTCCGGCTGCGGGGCCGCCTCGGCCGGCGGGCCCCAGGGCGCTGGACCGGCTGGCCCCGCTGCGCCGACGAGTGCCGCCGGACTGCCGACTGGAACGGCCGGTGCGGCGGCGGGCATGCGCACATAGGTGGCGACGAGTAGGCCCTCCAGCACGGAACTGATCGCCCACACCGGGTAGTTCCACCACAGCACCGGAGTCATCCGGGTGTAGAAGGGCGTGGGGATCACCCCTGTGGGCACGCCGATGACGAGGGCCGCCAGGACGGTGACCGCGACGGCCACGAGCCACCGGCGCAGAGGCCACGAACGCATGGTGCTGATCCTCCAGAGGAATGTCCGTCGGCCGGTGGCGCCGGAGGAGCGGGGACGGGGGCGCGTGACCGTCGGTAGCAGTCATCCTAGACTGCGAAATACTTTAGTAGAAGGGCCCTGTGTGGCCCGCCGGGCCGAAGGCCGTTCCGTGGAGCACTGATCGTGCGGGTTGGACGGGGGCGTGGTGCGGAGTACGGCGCCGAATCAGGGGCTCTCGTGCGCGCGGGGTGGTCTCGGGGGAGTCGGGTGCCGGCCGAGCCGGTCGCGCGCAGCCGCGCGGGTCCGGCTCGCGCAGTGCGGGAACCGCGGGCGGCGCGCCCGCTTCTCCTAAATGTGTTAGTGGAATTCGAACGGAGGACGACCGTGCAGCATGACCGCTCCGGGCCCTTGGCGCCCGCCGGCCCACGGCCGCCGCGCAGGCGGCTCGGATTCGCCGCTCTCGCTGTGGCGGGATTCGTGACCCTGGCCGCCTGCAGCCAGGGCGCTTCGGCGTCGTCGTCGTCGGCGTCGGACGACGCGAAGCCGGGAGGCGGGGACGCCTCCAAGGCGTCGGCGACCGTCGCGGTGGCACCCGTGGTGAAGGGCGAGAAGGTCATAGCCGACGAGCCGCTCGTGGTCACGGCCAAGGGCGGGAAGCTGACCTCGGTCACGGTCACCGGACCCGGCGGCGAGGCCCTCGACGGCGAGGTGTCCGCCGACGGCGCCACCTGGACCTCGGCCCACGACACGGCGTACGGCACCACGTACACGCTCAAGACGCGGCTCGCCACGTCCGACGGTGCCAAGGTCTCGCGCAGCACATCCGTCACCACCGTGACCAAGGACGAGATCTTCGTCGGCACCTACAACGTCAACCAGGGGCAGAAGGTGGGCGTCGCCCTTCCGGTGTCGGTCGTGTTCAACAAGCCGGTCCACGACAAGGCGGCCGTGGAGCGGAAGCTCAACGTCACTTCCACACCGGCTGTCGAGGGCTCCTGGAGCTGGATGAAGGACCGGGACGGCAAGGACCGGATCGACTACCGGCCCAGGGAGTACTGGAAGCCGGGCACCAAGGTGAAGTTCACCATGGACCTCGCCGGGGTGAAGAACGGCGACCTGGTCGGCACCCAGAAGCGCGAGATCGACTTCACCGTCGGCAAGGCCGTCACCACCACGGTCGACGTCGTCAACAAGACGCTGACCCTCAGCGAGAACGGCAAGGCCGTCCGCACCATCCCGGTCTCCACCGGCAAGAAGACCTTCGAGACCTGGAACGGCACCATGGTCGTGCTGAGCAAGGTCCCCACCATCAGGATGAACTCGGCCGCGGTCGGCATCTTCGGCCCCGAGGCGTACGACCTCGGCGCGGTCAAGTGGGACGTCCAGCTCACGCCCTCGGGAACCTACACCCATGCCGCGCCCTGGAACGAGGGCAAGTTCGGCAAGGTCAACGCCAGCCACGGGTGCATCGGGATGAGTGACGCCGACGCCAAGTGGTTCTACGAGCGCGTGAATTACGGCGACCCGGTCACCGTCGTCAAGTCCGTGGACACCGTCGCGCCCAACAACGGCTACGGCGGCTGGAACGTCGACTGGGAGACCTGGACGAAGGGCAGCGCCCTGGCCTGAGGCCGCTGGACGCGGCCCTTTACTCGAAGCCTTTGCCCGCCGCACCCCGCGGTCCGGCAAAGGCTTTGCCATGCGGGCACCCGCGGACACGCTGATCATCGACGCCATGAACGTCCGCTCGAACTTGGCCCAGTGCAGCCGGCCCGCGCAACTCGGCCGCGAACGGCTGGGACATCTCCGGCAGCCGCTGGTCGCCGGTGTGGTGCGGCGTGCGTGGGACGGCGGCATGAGCGCTGGACGGAGCCGCGGCAGCCGACCACAGCTCACGCCTCGACGGCACTTCTGGTCGAGCGGTCCGATACCCGCGACGACTTCAGAGGAACGGCGGGTACGGGTGTGAAAAGCGCCGACCAAACCGCGCGCCGCCCACCCTGCCTGCACCCCTCCCAACCTCAGTCGCCGAGCGCGGGGATCCGCGTCGTGAACGTCGTACCGTGGCCGGCTTCGCTCTCGGCGGTGAGGGTGCCGCCGTGGGCGGCGGTGAGTTCGGCGGCGACGGCCAGGCCGATGCCGGAGCCGTCGGCGCGGGCGGAGCGGCCGCGGTAGAAGCGGTCGAAGACGCGGGGGAGTTCGTCGGCGGGGATGCCGGGGCCGGTGTCGGCCACGCGCAGTTCGGCCCAGCTGTCCTCGCGGCGCAGGCGGACGGTGACCGTGCCGCCCGCGGGCACGAACTTCAGGGTGTTGGTGAGCTGGTTGGTGACGATCTGCCGCAGCCGCACGGGGTCGCCGTCGACGCGGACGTCGTCCAGGTCGGTGCGCACAGCGATGCCGGCGTCCGTGAAGGATCCGGCGAGTGGGGCGAGCGTGTCGGTGACGAGCACGGCCAGGGACAGCGGCTCGCGTTCCAGGGTGAAGGCGGCAGCGTCCGCGGCGGCCAGGGTTTCGAGGTCGGCGACCAGGCGGGTCAGGCGCAGGTTCTCGTCGTGCAGGGAGGTGATGGTCTCGTCGGTGGGGACGCGGACGCCGTCCTGGATGGCCTCCAGTTCGCTGCGCTGGATGGCGAGCGGGGTGCGCAGCTCGTGGGCGATGTCGGCGGCGAAGGTGCGGCGCAGTTCGTCCTCCTTCTCCACCCGGTCGGCCATGCTGTTGAAGGCGGTGGCGAGCTGTCCGATCTCGTTGCGGGGGATGGTGGCCACCCGTCGGTCGCGGCGGCCCGCGGCCATGTCCTCGGCGGCCCGGGTGAGTTCCGCGACGGGCGCGGTCGCCCGGCGCGCCGTGTAGACGCCGACGACGAGGTCGACCAGCGCCGCGACGAGTGCCCCGCCGGCCAGCAGCCGGTTGACGGAGTTCTGGAAGTCCTTGTCGACGGCCGGGACCGTGCCCTGCGGAACGCGGGCATCGAGGGTGCCGACGCGTTCGCCCGCCACGGTGACCGGCAGACTCCGGGGCGGGCCGAGGTCGCCGGTGCCCATCATGTCCCGGTGCATCTTCAAGGAGGCGGCGTCCACGTCGGCGTCCGCGAGCGACCAGACCTTCCGGCCCTGCGCGTCGCGCAGCTCGGTGTCGGAACCGGACATGGCCACCGTGGAGGCGAGTTGGTCCAGCGAAGACGTCTTCCAGCCGTCGTCGCGCTGGTACGTGTCGGCGAACAGTGCCACCAACTGCTGCTGGCGGACCTGCCGCTGCTCGGCGAGGTAGTCGTCGAACCAGTGCCCTGCCGTCGGGAGTGGGGCGCGTGCCGTGCGGGCCGCCGCCGGTGCGGATCACTTTCACGGCCTTCAGGCCGCCTGCTCGGTAGACGGACACGCTGCCGTCGCCGTAGTTGGTGACGTAGGTCTTCGTGCCGTCCGGAGTCAGGACCACGTGCGCCGGGGCCGATCCGGTCGGCCCGGTGGCGGTGGGTTCGTAGGTGGCGGTGTCGAGTTCGGCCACCGTGTCGGCGTCGCCGCTGATCGCGTACACGCGCTTGCCGTCGGGGGCCACCTGCACGTTGCGCGGCTCGCTGATGCCGTTCAGGGTGGTGGTCACCGTGCCGGTGGCGGCGTCGATAGCCGTCAGGGCGTCGGCACCCTCCAGGGCCACCCATACGGTGCCCTGCGGGCCGGATGGCGAAGCGGACGCTCTGGGGGTGGTGGGGCTGGAGTCCGTGCCCGCTGGACCGCCGTCCATCGTGACCGCTGACCCATGTCCTTCGCTCCTGCTCTCGTGGTCGGGCATCGCGGCCTGGCTCGATGGGGACCGTGGCCCGACATCCAGATCGTGTCGCTTGGCCCCGATAGTGGCCCGGCCGCCACTGCCGGACAGGAGGCTAAGGTCCTTAGTAATGGGCGAAAGGTCCCGACTCGGCCCTGCACCGTCGGATGGCGTCAGAGGGGAGACAACGGGTGCGAACCTGACGAATGCGTTCAGGTGCGGTGCGGGGTCCCCGCGTGCTGCCTGCCACGAGGACCCCGCCGCGCTCAGATCACCTCAGTGACCCGTGTACTCGAAGATGTAGAGCCCGAAGTCGCGGTCGGAGGCCGCGACGTACTCGCTGCCGAAGGACTTGAACGTCTGGACCCCCCAGAAGTTGTTGCCTCCCGCGTCGATAAAGCGGCCGACCTCCACGAGCCTGTCGTTCTTGACCTTCGTGACCCGGAATCCGCCCGCGTAGTAGGCGAAGTACGCGAGGTCCGGGCGGACGCCGGAAGCGGCCACTTCGTGGGCGCTCAGGTCGCCGGAACCGGAGGCGTACGCGGGGTCCTGGCTCTCCGGGATGGCGTAGGTGTCCAACTCGGTCATCTTGCCGCCCTTGTTGCGGTACAGGTGCGCGTAGCCCCAGCCGTCGAAGTACTGCTGGGCCGGCCGACCACGTCGCCGGGGTCAACGTGCGCGACCGCGCACGCTCGGCGTGGGTATTCGTCAACATGCCCGATCCGGTACCCGCATAGCGGGGACCGGTAGATGTGACCCGTGACCGCCCTGTCGTAGGGGGCAGTCGGGAGCATGAGCAAAGCCCTCACCGGGACTCAGCTTCCAAGCTCGGTCCCTTTAGGAGCCGAGTGGTTGACGCGGTGGCCATGCAACTGCTGGACGGCCATCTCGAGCACCCGCACGTGAGGCCATGGTGGCCTGCGAGCAGGGGGCTCAGGACAAGATCGCCGAGGCTTCGCAGGCCATCGGGCGGCGCCTGCGTACGTGCTTTGGACCGGACGGCTCGTGGCGCAGTGAGGCGCCCGGCCTTCCGGCCGGGCGCCTCGGTCAACGACGTTTCTCGCGCCCGTATTTTTATGACCGCAGCCGCAGGCTG
>CAMLJW010000308.1 GCA_946480485.1 uncultured Streptomyces sp.
GCCGTGCTCACCCATGCCGCCGAGGAGCGCACCGCCCGGTTCGAGCAGGCCCGAGCCGCCGGTTTGGACGTGACGGAGCCGGACGGCCCCGTCGCCGTCGTGGTGCCGCTGCTCGCCGGTCCCGACAACGCACTCCTGCGCCGGGTCCGCCAGGCCGTCATGGCGAGCCGCGTAGCGGCCGAGCTGACCGATGTACTCGGCCCCCACCCGCTGCTCGCCGAGGCGCTGCACGTGCGCCTCTCCGAGGCGGGTCTGGCACGTGCCGACCGCGCCCGCCTGTTCACGGTGACAACCGCCGCGGACGGCATCATCCTGGCGTCCGTAGGCGGCGAGGAGGCCGTGCAGGCGGCCGGGATCACCGGCATGCTGCTCGCCGCCCGTCTCGCCGTGCCGGTGATGGCGGCGGCGCTCGACGAGGACGGCGCGATCACGGCCACCGCCGCGCAACTGCGTTCCGCGGGCTCCCAGCAGCTGGCGCTCGCCCCGTACCTGATCGGCCCCGAGCTCGACCCGGGTCTGCTCGACGCGGCCGCCAAGGAAGCGGACTGCCCCGCCGCCGAGGCGCTCGGCGCGTACCCGGCGATCGGCAAACTCGCGCTCTCCAAGTACACGACGGCGCTGGGCATCCCCCCTCAGCAGCCGCAGGGTGTGCCGGCCCGCTGACTCACGCAGCGCCTGTGCACACACGCACCGCCCCGGGTACCAAGGGCCCGCTCCTCCCGCAGGAGTGGGCCCTTGGCCGTGTCCGCCTTCGTACGACCTGCCGAACACCAGCAGCCCACCTGACGGACCTGATCCAGGCACCGATCAGCAGCGGCCTCGGGGAGGTGCCGCGGAAGGGGGGCGCTTGTCATCAACAGCTGGCGACCGGGCCCGGGCGGGCCCGGTGTTGGTGACTCAGGGCTGGAATGGGTCAGGGCTGGAAAAGTATCTTCACCGCCTCCTCTTCCTTGTGCTGGAAGATGTCGTACGCGTGCGGTGCCTCCTCCAGCGGAAGCCGGTGGGTGGCGAAGCCGTCGACGCCGAGCGGGTCCTCGTCGGTGAGCAGCGGCAGGATGTCGTCGACCCAACGCCGTACGTTCGCCTGGCCCATCCTCAGCTGGATCTGCTTGTCGAACATCGTCATCAGCGGCAGCGGGGAGGCCATGCCGCCGTAGACACCGCTCAGCGAAACGGTGCCGCCGCGCCGTACCAGCTCGATGGCGGTGAGGAGTGCGGCCAGCCGGTCGGCGCCGGCCTTCTCGGCGAGCCGGGAGGCCCAGGCACGGGGCAGGATCGAGGACATCTGCTGGGCAGTCCGCCCGACGGGACTGCCGTGGGCTTCGGTACCCACCGCGTCGATCACGGCGTCGGGGCCACGGCCACCGGTCCGGTCGCGAATCGCCTCGATGAGTTCCTTCCGCCCGTCGAACCGCCGCAGGTCGTATGTCTCCACGCCCTGCTCGCGCGCCCGGCGCAGCCGCTCCGACACCAGGTCGACGCCGATGACGACCTCGGCCCGCTGGAGACGGGCCACCCGGCAGCACATGTCGCCGATCGGCCCCAGGCCGAGGACGGCGACGGAGCCCCCGGGTGGGACATCGGCGTACCGAACCGCCTGCCAGGCCGTCGGCAGCACGTCCGAGAGGTAGACGTAGCGGTCGTCAGACGGCCCTTCCGGCACCTTGATCGGCCCGAACTGGGCCTGTGGGACCCGCAGATAATCGGCCTGCGCGCCCGGCACGCCGCCGTACAGCCTGGTGAAGCCGAACAGTGCCGCGCCCATGCCCGCGTTGTGCACCTGGGTGGTCTCGCACTGCGTCGGCAGCCCGGCCCCGCACATCCAGCAGTGTCCGCAGGCGATCTGGAAGGGCACCACGACCCGGTCGCCGGGTTTCAGCCCGGTCACCTCGGAGCCCGTCTCCTCGACCATGCCGATGGGCTCGTGCCCGAGGATGTCCCCGGGCGTCATGAACGCGGTGAGCACCTCGTACAGGTGCAGATCGGAACCGCACAGCCCGCTGGAGGTGACGCGCATGATCGCGTCCGTGGGTTCCTCGATCACCGGGTCGGGTACGGTCTGCACCCGCACATCGCGCTTGCCCTGCCAGGTCACGGCCCTCATCGCGCGCTCCCTTCGCCGCCGCTCATTGCCGCTGCTGATCACTGCTACGGCTCACCGCTGCCGCTCACTGCTGCGGATCAGGCCTCGTCGTTGCGCTCGTCGCTGCCGCAGGCGGTTGCCGAGTACCCGGGTCGGCGTCGCTCACCCACAGACGGCCAGGTCAGCCGACCTTGCGTCCGGCCAGCGGCGCGGTCTCCTCACCGGCGCCCTCGCGCATGCCCTTCAAGACCTCTTCGACCGCCTCGACGGCGGTGTACCGCGGCCGCCAGCCCAGTTGGTTGTGGGCGCGGGTGCAGTCCATGAGGGGCAGCCGCAGCACCGCGTCGAACAACTGCGGGGAGGCGGGCACCAGGCGCAGGCCCCAGGCCGCGGCGACGGCGGAGCGCGCCGCCCGGCGGGGCATCCGCACCGGCCGGGAGTGGAACAGCTCGCCCAGCACCTCAGCGTCCAGCGGTGGTTCGGCGGCCAGGTTGAAGGCGCCGCGCACATCGCTCAGCACGGCGAGCCGGTATGCCTCCGCCGCGTCGTCGGTGTGCAACGCCTGTACGCGCAGTCCGGGGACGTTCGGGAGCACGGGAAGGAGTTCGGGCCTGGCCAACGGGCCGGGCATGAAGCGCCCGGCGAACAGACGGCGTTGCTGGCTCGCCGACTCCTCCTTGAAGAGGAAGGCGGGCCTCATGCGGACCACCCTGATCTCCGGTTGTTCACGCTCGAAGGTGTCCAGCACACGTTCCAGGTAGGCCTTTTCACGGCAGTACGCCGCCTCCGGCCAGCCGTGCGTCGGCCAGGACTCGTCCACGGCACGGTCGTCGGGACCCGGCGAATAGGCGCCGACGGAAGAGGCGTACACCAGTGTCGGCACCTTGGCGGCGGCCACCGCCTGGAAGACCCTGACGCTGCCGAGCACGTTGGTGCGCCAGGTCAGTGTCGGGTCCCGGGCGGGTTGGAGTGCCCAGGCGAGGTGGACGACCGCGTCGGCGCCCTCGAAGTGCTGGGTCAGGTCGGACTCGGCCGTCAGGTCCACCGCCGCCCACTCGGCCCCCGCCAATGGCGCGTCGGGCAGCCGGCGCGCGAGGCCGAGGATGGATTCCACCTGCGGGTCCTCGTCCAGGAGGCGCACCAGGCTGGTGCCCACGTTTCCGGTGGCACCGGTGACGACGACCCGCGTTCCGGCTGCGTTGCTCATGATCGGTTCCTCTCGGGAGGTTCAGCCCCGCCAGGGACCTCCTGCGCGGAGCCCACACTGCGCCGGGGCATGCCGCCGGTCGTTCCTGGCCCCCTCACCGTGACGCGTTCCCCCTGCACAGGACGCAAACGTTCCTGTCTCGTCGAAGTGCAGGTCTGCCGGTGACGGCGGGTGAACTGGTCGAGCCGACGGTGGGCCGCGATGACCTCCGGTAGGACGCCTCGTGACTGGAGCGGGTCCGGAGCTGATGCCGCGTCCGGTGGCCGCCACGGTGTCTCCGCTGCCCATGCCCGAGGTGCCGAAGCGTCCCGCCTGAGGTCTACTCGATTGCCACCCGGACGCCGAGCGCCACCAGCGTCGCGCCCAGGGCAGCGTCCTGGGTGCGACGCATCCGCGGGGACCTGAGGACGCGCCGCAGACGGTTGGCCGCCACGGCGGTCAGTCCCAGCCCTGTCAGCTGGAAGACCACGGCGATGCAAGCGAGCATCAAGGCCACGGGAACTTGCCGCCATGAGCGGGGCGCAGGCGCGGGCGTGAGGTAATCACGGAACAGTGCAAAATTTACTTGATTCAGTGATCGCCGCCCGCCTCGCGCACGTACAGCCTGGCGTCCGCACCACTCAGGCCAGGAGACACCATGCGCATCTCTCAGACCACGGCGGGAACCGTCTTCGTGATCGGCGGCCTGGCAGTCACACTCGGAGCTCTCGCGTATCCCGCCGTGCTTGGGGTGGAGCACACGGCCACCACGTCGGAGCGTGTCATCGCCAACACGCAGTACGGCCCGCTGACCGAGGCCGACCGTGACTTCGTCGTCAAAGTGCGCGCGGCGGGGCTGTGGGAGTACCCCCTCGGCGAGATGGCCATGGAGAGGGGCACGACCGCGGCCATGAAGGAGACAGGCGAACATCTGATCGTCGGGCACGCCAGACTCGACGAGATGTGCCGCAAGATCGCCCCGGAGCTGAACATCATCCTGCCCAATCAGCCGTCCCCACAACAGCAGCAGTTCGTGGCGACGGTGAACGGGACTACCGGCAAGCAGTTCGACTCCACCGCTGTCAACATCATGCGCGTAACCCACGGCCAGATCTTCCCGACCATCGCCAAGATCCGCGTTACCACCAAGAACACGCTGGTGCGTCAGCTCGCCGACCTGGCCAACGACACCGTTCTCGACCACATCACCGTGCTGGAGAAGACCGAGCTGGTGAACTTCGACCAGGTCAACTTCCAGGAGACCACCCCGCCGAAACTCCCCCAGGAACAGCTCACCCCTCCCGCGCCCCAGCCGGGAGCACCGGTCACCGTCCTCGAGCCCCGCCCGGACCTGGACGTGAACACCTCCGCGCCGACGCCGGGGCCCAGCCCGAAGGCGGAATGACCGGCTTTCGGCAGCCGCGCCGTTCCCAGGGACCTACGGCCACGTCCTTGGTCACCGGGAGCGTTGGGGCGCGATGCCCACGCCGGTCACTCCCGCCACCGTGCCATCGCCGTGAAGCCGTGGCGCTCGTTGAACAGCCCGTCGCACAGGCGGAGTCCGACGCACGGCAACAACGGCACATCCCACAGAACGGTCCTCAAGCCGGGCGACGGCACTTCGTCACTTCGTGAGACACGACCGCCACTCGTGCCCGCTTCCCCGGCGCTACGACCGGCGACGAGGCTTGCCGCGCCTGCCGCCTTTGGCACCGGCGGAACCGTTCCGGGGGCTCTCGCCTGCCGACTTCTTCGCCGCACCCCTCCGCCCCGGGTCTACTTCGACGCCGCGCTTGCGCTTCGGCTGTGCCGGGGTCTGGGTGCGCCCGCGTGTGCTGTTGACCGTCCGTCCGCGGACAATCCCGATCAAGTCCTCGACCAGGTCGGTGGACGCGTCCTCGGGCCACGACAGCGCGACGCTCGACTGCGCGGCGTCGACAACCGGCCGGTACGTCAGATCGCTGCGATGGTGCAGGCGGGCCAGCGACTGGGGGACGACGAGGACGCCCACGCCTGCCGCCACCAGTTCGATGGCGTCCGCCGTCGTTGCGGGGCGCTCGATGGCGGGCCGTCCCAGTGGCCGCTCCCAGTCGAGGACATCGTCGAGGGGGTGGAACACCACGTCGTCGGCGAGGTCCTCGACGGTCACCTCGTCCGCTGCCGTCACCATGTGATCCTTGGGGACCACGACCACGGTGGTCTCGGTGTAGAGGGGGATCGCACTGAAGACCGTACGGTCGACTGGCAACCGCACGAACCCCGCGTCGGCTCCGCCGGTCCCCAACACGTCGGATGCTTCGGCGGCCGATACCGCGACGAGAGTCAGGGGGACGTCGGGCAGGCGCTCGTTCCAGATCCGCACCCACTTGGCGGGCGTCACCCCCGGAACGTACGCGAGCCGGAACGAAGGGGATGCTTCCGAACCTGTCACGCCGCCAGGCTACCGTCGGCCCCGGCGCGCAGCGCGCCACTGTCGTTCGTGCGAGCAGTGCGGTTCATACAGAACCTTCCTCGATGCGACACATATCGAGGAATTCCACCTGGCAGCGATGGGCGCATGCATAAGGATTCGCAAGTACGAGCCGTAGAAAATAACCAAGACAGAGCCGGGCCGAGTCGCAACCGGTTCGTCTTGAAAAGAGCGCCGGAGCACAAACCGAAGAGGATCGCGGCCAGCATTCGGGCCTGAGAGCCACAGCAGGCACAGGATTCCGCCGGGCCAAAGAATTGGGCGATTCGGCAGATGATGCCGCAGTTCACCAGCGCGTCGAAGCCGAGGGACGTGAGCCGGGGAACGAGCAGGGGCCCACACATGGTGCGGGCCCCTGCCACGTCGTACGCGTCAGCGTCAGGCGGGAACGATGTTCTCGGCCTGCGGGCCCTTCTGACCCTGCGTAACGTCGAAGTTCACCTTCTGGCCTTCCTGAAGCTCGCGGAAGCCGGAGGTGGCGATGTTCGAGTAGTGGGCGAACACGTCAGCGCCGCCACCGTCCTGCTCGATGAAGCCAAAACCCTTTTCCGCGTTGAACCACTTCACGGTGCCAGATGCCATATTGAATCTCCCTTGGGGGCAGTGCGCCGGAGTCCGCACCTTGCGAAAACCGGAGTCGCTGCGATGATTTCCCCTCCGGAATAACCGGAAATGAAAAATGCTCGTCGACGTATGCCGAAAGAGCACTGAAGTCTCTGGGAACCACAACTGCAACTGAGATCACCGTAGCACGCCAATAGACGACGACAGCCACAGCATACCCGCCCGGCCTACCCGCCCGAA
>CAMLJW010000309.1 GCA_946480485.1 uncultured Streptomyces sp.
GCGCCGCCACGGCGGGCCGCCGCGACACCGGCCGCGGCCTGCGAGGCGGCCGCAGCGCCGGAGGGAGCGCCCTGTCCCGGCTTGCCCCTGCCGCCCTGCGCGACATCGACGGGGAGCATGACCAGCGCGGTCGTACCACCGGAGTCGGACGGACGCAGCTGGATGCGGATCCCGTGCCGCTGCGACAGCCGGCCGACCACGAACAGACCCATACGGCGCGAGACCGAGACGTCCACGGTGGGCGGCGAGGCCAGCCGCTCGTTGATCGCCGCGAGGTCCTCCGGGGAGAGGCCGATTCCGGTGTCGTGGATCTCGATCAGTATGCGGCCGTCGGGCAGCGCGTGGCCGGTGACCTTGACCTTGGTCTGCGGCGAGGAGAACGAGGTCGCGTTCTCGAGCAGCTCGGCGAGCAGGTGCACGAGGTCGTTGACGACACGGCCCGCGACCTCGCTGGTCGGGACCGTGGCCAGCTCGATGCGCTCGTACTGCTCCACCTCGGACGCGGCGGCGCGAAGGACGTCGACGAGCGGGACGGGGCGCGTCCAGCGGCGGCCGGGCTCTTCACCGGCGAGAACGAGGAGGTTCTCACCGTTACGGCGCATGCGGGTGGCGAGGTGGTCGAGCTTGAACAGCGAGGACAGCTGGTCCGGGTCGGCCTCGCGGGACTCCAGTTCGGAGATCAGCGACAGCTGGCGCTGGATCAGGCCCTGGGAGCGGCGCGAGAGGTTGGTGAACATCGCGTTGACGTTGCCCCGCAGCAGGGCCTGCTCGGCGGCGAGGCGGACCGCCTCGTGGTGCACGTCGTCGAAGGCCGCGGCCACCATGCCGATCTCGTCCCTGGAGTGCACACCGACCGACCGAACGGAGGTGTCGACGTCCTGCGGGTCGGACTCGGACAGCTGCTTGACCAGCTCGGGCAGCCGGTCCTGGGCGACCTTGGTGGCGGTGTCCTGAAGGCGGCGCAGTGAGCGGATCATGGACCGGGCCACCACGAATGCGCCGACGAGAGAGACACCGAGCACGAGCAGGATCAGCGCACCGGAGATGATCGCTTCCCGCTCGGCCTCGCCGCGCAGTTCACGGGCCTTCTGCTCCATCTCGTTGAGCAGCGTGACCTCGATCTTGGTCATTTCCTGGATCTTGGTGGAGTCCGCGTCGAACCAGTCCAGGTACGAGCGCTTCTCGCGCTGCTGCAGACCGTCCTCCCGGCCGAGCACGCGCCCCGCGTAGAGGTCGGCGTCCTCGATGGTCGGGCTGCCGTTCTCGATCGGCTTCAGCAGCGTGTGCCTATTGCCGTCGTAGATGCTGTCGAAGCTTTTGAGCTCGGACTCCTGGCTGTCGCGCGCCGAGTCCGCGTACTTGCGGTCGTTCTCCGAGAGCTTGCCGAACGTCTTGTCGGTCGGGGGAAGGGCCGCGGCGATGACGGCGCGCTGGATGGACGCGTACTCCTTGGCGGAGGAGAACGCCGCCAGGGCGCGGGTGCGCTGGATCATCTCCGGGCTGCTGGTCGCCTCGGCCATGTCCTGCGAGAGGCCGAGCAGCTGGCCGATGAGCCGGTGGTACGCGTCGACCGTCTGGGTGCTGTTGTCGCCGTCCGCGTAGGCGTCGTTGCGGATGGCGTTGAGCTTGCCCAGCCCGGCTGCGATGGCGACGACGTTGTCACGGACGCCGTCGAGGTGATCGTCGCCGGCCGCGGCGTCGATTTCGTGGGTGCCCTCCATGAAGGCGGCACGCGCACGGTCCGTCTTCTCCCGTGCGCCCTTGACGGTGAGGTCGCTCGCTGTCGCGCCGTTCGCGAGGGGACCGGCCGACTTGTCGCGCTCCTCCTGGAGCGCCGCGGCGAGCTCGGTCGCCTGCTTGGTCATGTCGGTCAGCAGCTTCATGTTGTCGAGCTGCTGGATCTCGTCCATGGTGTCGCTGATGCGCATCGCGCCGAGCGAGGTTGCGGCGACCACGGGCAGCGCGAGCAGCGAGACCAGACGGGTCGAGATGCGCCAGTTGCGCAGCGCTATTCGGGAGCCGGTGCCGCTGGGGCCCTTCGGATTCGGTGCCGGCGGGGCGGGCGTACCGGCGGGAGCGCCACCCTTCGTCGCGCCGGGGCGCGAGGCGCCCTCACCGCTGCTGCCGGTCCGTGCCGGTCCCGGGTTCTGGGCGTGCTGGGGCGAGGAGCCGCGGTCGGTCCCGCCACGCGGCCCCGCCGAAGCGCTGCCATCCCTCTTGAAACGTCCCTGCACTAGCGTCGCAACCTCTGGACCAGGCGCCCCTCCGCGTGACGGCGGGACGGTGTCGGCGTCGTACGGGCGCTATGCGCCTTTCTTCGGTCGTGAGTGACCGGCGCTGGCTTCCCCTTCCCGCCGCCACTCGGCGCTGGTTGCGCCCCCTGTGCGTCGGTTTCGATTCCAGCGGCGGTTCGTGGAATTCCAGCACAGTGCCGGATCTCCAACAAGGCCCAAGGGCCATGCTGTGACCTCCATGACAGCTCGTGATGGCCGAGTTACCGAGCGTACAATAGGAACTCGTGCATAACGGATGTATCTGATCAGCCTGCTCACCCCTGAAGCGTGTCCCAGTCGGCACGATCAGGGGCGGAATGGTGGTCTTGGTCAGACGGTGACCGTTTTGTCGGGTCGAGTTGACGGCCCTCAGTGACCCTTTGGGTCGGTGATTCGTGAGTAAACTCACATGATGATCATGGAGTCTTTACATCCTTTCCGAGGAATCGAATGTTTAGCCTGATCCTTTACGGAGAGAGGTACTCCGACAACCGCGCTCGCGTGTCCGCCAAGGCGCCCGGCGCCCGCACCGACAGGGTCCCAAACCGCAGATGAAGACGACGATGATGTTTTCCAACACCGCCAATCCGCGACGCACCACGCTGGCGCATCTGGACGACGCCGACGACCTGTGGACGCGGAAGCTGCGGGAGCACGTCGGCGAGCTTCCCGCCCAGACGGCCAACCCGCGGCGCACGGTCCTGATCGACGTCCCGGTCGCGGCTGCCGCCGCGGAGTAGCACTCCGCGACGCGGACCACCTGGCGTCGCGGAGCGAGTTCTCCCATGGTCCGCCGGGCGTCATGAATACGCGAGGTCGCGCACCCCTGCCGCGATAGCCTGGGGCGTCATACTCCAGCCAGCTCAGTGAGGGGCGCAAGGATCCCGTGCGCATCGCCAGGTTCTCCATCGACGGCAACGTCGCGTTCGGCGCGGTCGAGGGCGAGGGCCCTCCTGGGTCGACCGACGGGCTCGTCCTCGACATCATCAAGGGCATCCCGTTCGCGGACTTCGAACTCTCCGGTACGAAGGTTTCGCTGGCTCCTTCTGATGCACAAGCGAGGGTCCGGCTGCTGCCGCCGGTGCTGCCGAACAAGGTCGTGGCCTTCGGCCGCAACTACACGGAGCATGCGAAGGAACTCGGCAACGAGGTGCCGGACGCCCCGTTCGCCTTCTTCAAGCCGTCCACCTCGGTGATCGGCCCCGGCGACGAGATCGCGTACCCCTCCTTCTCGCAGGAACTGCACCACGAGGCCGAGCTCGCCGTGGTCATCGGCCGCATGTGCCGCGAGGTCCCGCATGAGCGCGTCAAGGACGTCATTCTCGGCTACACCTGCGCCAACGACGTCACAGCGCGCGACGTACAGAAGCGTGAGAAGCAGTGGGCGAGAGCCAAGGGATTCGACTCCTCCTGCCCGCTCGGCCCCTGGGTGGAGACGGATCTCGACCCCTCCGACCTGACGATCCAGTGCACGGTCAACGGCCAACAGCGCCAACTGGGGCGTACGAGCGAGATGATCCACCCCATCGAGGATCTGATCGTGAACATTACCGAGGCCATGACGCTGCTCCCCGGCGACGTGATCCTCACGGGCACCCCGGCAGGGGTCGGCCCGCTCAACGTCGGCGACGAGGTCGCCGTCACCATCGAAGGCATCGGCACTCTCACCAACAAGGTGATCAAGCGTGGCTAACGCGAACGTCCGCGTACGTTTCTGTCCCTCGCCGACCGGCAACCCCCATGTGGGCCTGGTCCGCACCGCCCTGTTCAACTGGGCGTTCGCCCGCCACCACGGCGGCACCCTGGTCTTCCGCATCGAGGACACCGACGCGGCCCGCGATTCCGAGGAGTCGTACGAGCAGCTGCTCGACTCGATGCGCTGGCTGGGCTTCGACTGGGACGAGGGCCCAGAGATCGGCGGCCCGCACGCGCCGTACCGTCAGTCGCAGCGCATGGACCTCTACAAGGACGTCGCGCGCAAGCTCCTGGACGGCGGCTACGCGTACTACTGCTACTGCTCGACGGCGGAACTGGACGCCCGCCGGGAGGCGGCACGCGCGGCCGGGAAGCCATCCGGCTACGACGGTCACTGCCGCGCGCTCACCGACGAGCAGATCGCGACATACCGGACCGACGATCGGGAGCCCATCGTCCGCTTCCGTATGCCCGACGAGGCGATCACCTTCACGGACCTGGTCCGCGGCGAGCTGACGTTCACCCCTGAGAACGTTCCGGACTACGGGATCGTACGAGCCAACGGCGCGCCCCTCTATACGCTCGTGAACCCGGTCGACGATGCCCTCATGGAGATCACGCACGTCCTGCGCGGCGAGGACCTGCTCTCCTCCACCCCTCGCCAGATCGCCCTCTACAAGGCACTCGTCGAGCTGGGGATCGCGAAGACCGTGCCCGCCTTCGGGCACCTGCCGTACGTGATGGGCGAGGGCAACAAGAAGCTCTCCAAGCGCGACCCGCAGTCCTCGCTGAACCTCTACAGGGAGCGCGGCTTCCTCCCGGAGGGCCTGCTCAACTACCTCTCGCTGCTGGGCTGGTCGCTCTCCGCGGACCGGGACGTCTTCTCGATCGACGAGATGGTCGCGGCCTTCGACATCAAGGACGTCGTCCCGAACCCGGCCCGCTTCGACCTGAAGAAGTGCGAGGCGATCAACGCCGATCACATCAGGCGGCTGGACGTGAAGGCGTTCACCGAGGCCTGCGGGCCATGGCTGAAGGCCCCCCACGCGCCGTGGGCCCCGGAGGACTTCGACCAGGCCAAGTGGGAGGCCATCGCCCCGCACGCCCAGACCCGCCTGACGGTCCTGTCCGACATCACACAGAACGTCGACTTCCTGTTCCTGAAGGAACCGGTCGAGGACGAGGCGTCCTGGAACAAGGCGATGAAGGAGGGCTCGGACGCGCTGCTGCGCACGGCCCGCGGGAAGCTGGAATCCGCGGACTGGACGGCGCCCGAGTCGCTCAAGAGCGCCGTCCTCGCGGCCGGCGAGGAGCACGGCCTCAAGCTCGGCAAGGCCCAGGCCCCCGTCCGCGTCGCCGCCACCGGCCGCACGGTCGGCCTCCCCCTCTTCGAGTCCCTCGAAGTCCTGGGCAAGGAGAAGACCCTGTCCCGCATCGACGCGGCCCTGACAAAGCTGACCTTGTAGCGCGGAGCGCGGAGCGCACAGCGCGCTCAAAGGGGCGGCACCCGCGTCCTTGGGTGCCGCCCCTCGGCTGCCGTTCGTCGGTCGCCAGAAGTCGTTCTCGTCGATCAGGCAATGGCTCTTGTCGAAGACTCCAGCCGCCACGAGGGCAGACGTCGTCGTCGGCCGAGCGCTACCGTTGGATCATGAGCATCAGGGCCGTGGTCTGGGACGTGGACGACACGATCTTCGACTACACGGCCGCTGCCCGGGCCGGAATGCGGGGGCACCTCGTGGCGGAGGGGCTGCTCGAGGGGTACGAGACCGTGGAGCGGGCCCTCCTGCGGTGGCGGGAGGTCGCCGAACTGCAGTGGGCCAGGTACGCGGCGGGGCAGACCGACTTCGAGGGACAGCGGCGGGACCGGGTGCGGGTCTTTGTGGGGGGTGAGCTGACGGACGCGGAGGCCGACGCGTGGTACCGGCGGCATTTGGACCACTACGAGGCCGCTTGGGGGCTGTTCCCGGACGTGCTGCCCGCTCTCGACACCCTCGCCGCCAGTCACCGGCACGCCGTGCTGTCCAACTCCAGCCTCCGCCTCCAGGACCGTAAGCTCCGCGTCCTGGGCGTACGCGACCGTTTCGAGGCTGTCCTCTGCGCCGTCGAACTCGGCGTCTTCAAACCGGACGTCCAGGCCTTCCACGCGGCCTGCGACGCGCTGAACCTGCCCCCGCACCAGGTCGCGTATGTCGGCGACCACCCGGAGATCGACGGCCGGGGGGCCGCCGACGCGGGGCTTCTCTCCGTCTGGATCGACCGCACGGGAGTGAGCGCCGTCACCGGCCCTGCCACCGACACAGCGCCGGACGCCGCACCGGATCGGCCCGCCGACCTGCGCCGGATTGCCTCGCTGGCCGAACTTCCCGCGATCCTCCGGGGCGATACCCGTTTTGGAGCGCCGTCCACCTTCGGGTAATGTTCTTCCTGCGCCGCCGGGAGCGGACCGAAAGGTCGGGGATCCGGAGGCGCAAACTAGAACAAGACCCTAAGGGGCTTGTGTTTCAGTGGCCTATGGTGTAATTGGCAGCACGACTGATTCTGGTTCAGTTAGTCTAGGTTCGAGT
>CAMLJW010000310.1 GCA_946480485.1 uncultured Streptomyces sp.
GCCGGCGGGCCAGGGTCTCGCCGTGGAAGGCGCCGATCCAGCCGGCCCCGATGAGTCCGACGGCCACGGGGTCGGTCCAGGCATCGGTGTCGGTCATTGCTCAGCTCCCCTCGGCTTGGAGGCACCAGACCTGGTGAAGGCGGCGCGAAACCGGGCCAGGGCCTGCTCGCTGTCCCCCGACGCCCACGCCTCCAACCCGACGGTGCCGCGGTAGCCCAGCTCCTGCAGGGCGGCGGCGATGGCCGGGTAGTTGATCTCCCCGGTGCCGGGCTCACAGCGGCCGGGCACATCCGCCACCTGGATCTCGCCGATCAGCGGCCCCGCCCGCCGCAGCAGCTCGATCAGGTTCCCCTCGCCGATCTGGGCGTGGTACAGGTCCAGCATCATCCGCAGCCCGGGCCGCCCGACCGCCTCGACCAGCGTGAGGGTGTCGGCGGCGCGGGCGAACGGCACCCCCGGGTGGTCGACGGCGGTGTTGAGGTTCTCCAGGCAGAAGGTCACCCCCGCCCGCTCCCCCAGGGCGGCCACCCGGTCCAAGGTGCGGGCCGCGGCCAGCCACATCGCCCCGGTGACCTCCTGCACGGGTCGTACGGGTAGGCCCTGGGGGTCCAGCCCGGTGCCGTGCAGGTTCAGCCGGGGGCAGCCAAGCCGCTCGGCGACCGCGATCGACCGCTCGGCCGAGGCCAGCAGCTCGGCGGCGCCGTCGTCGTCGATGAGGGTGCCGGTGACGTAGCCGGTCATCGACGAGAACGCCGCGCCGCTGCCGGCCAGGGCGTCGAGGTCCTTGGTCGTCCAGTTCCAGATCTCAACTTGGAATCCCAAGTCAGCGATCCGTCCCACCCGCTCAATGATCGGCAGTTCGAGGAAGACCATCTCGGCGCACACGGCCAGCTCGACCGACCACGATCCCAATGGCGTCCCGGGTTGTTGCCGTCGGTCCATGTCCTGCGATCCCTTCTCCTCTGCGGACGCCGCTGGCTGGTCTAACCCGAGCCGGTGGGACGCTTGAGCGTGGGCAGGAGCTGCTCGGCGTCCTTGGTCCAGCAGAACGGTTGACAGCGTTGGTTCCACCCGTCGCAGAAGCGACCGATGACCGCGACCAACTCCTCCACGCTGGCGAAGTCGCCGCGGCGCAGCGCCTGGCGTTCGATGATGGCGAAGAACACCTCGACCAGGTTCAGCCAGGAGGCATACGTCGGGGTGAAGTGCAGCCGGACCCGCGGATGCTTGGCCAGCCATGCCTGCACCCGCTCGTGCTTGTGGGTGGCGTAGTTGTCCAGCACCACATGCAGCTGCCGACGGGGATAGGCGCGGGCGACCAGCTTGAGGAACCCCAGGAACTCGCTATGCCGATGGCGCGGCTGGCATGCGTCGGTCACCCGCCCGGTGGCGACCTCCAGCGCCGCAAAGAGGGTGGTCGTGCCGTGGCGGAGGTAGTCGTGAGTGCGCCGCTCGACTCGTCCTGGCGCCAGTGGCTGAACTGGCTGGGTGCGTTCCAGCGCCTGGATCTGGGACTTCTCATCCACACACAGCACGATTGCATGGGCGGGCGGGTCGAGATACAGCCCGACCACATCCCGGACCTTGGCCTCCAGCTCCGGATCGGTGGAGAACTTGAACGTCTCGGTCTGCCAGGGCTTGAGGTCGTGCTCGGCCCACACCCGGGCCACGGTGCTGTGGCTGACCCCCAGTTCGGCGGCCAGCAGCCGACTCGACCAGTGGGTCACGCCCAGCGCCTCGGGCGGTGGGGCCAGCGTGGTGGCCAGGATCTCTGCCCGCCGGTCACGGCGAACCGTTTGGGGACGGCCACGGCGGGGTCGGTCGGCCAGGCCGTGGGCGAGCCCCTCACGCAGGTAGCGCTTACGCCAGGCGATGACAGTTGGCCGGGAGACGTCGAGCCGCTCGGCGATCTCGGTGTTGGCCGCGCCTTCGGCGGCCAGCAGCAGAATCTTGGCCCGCTGGACCACCACGGCAGGAGCTCGGGTCGCGCTCGACCAGCGCCGCAACCTGGCCAGGTCATCAGGACCTATGGGCAAGGCAGCGGCAGACAACGGCATGCTCGGATACTCCCCGCCGCGCTGACCAGCTGTCAAATCATCTTAGAGACAGGCCACTAGTGCAGCTCCGCGTTAGTTGTTGGCATATGATGACTGCTCGTCTCCGCGACGAGGAGCCGCCCCATGCCAACCGTGCCGCCCCTGAGCATCACCGAGGAGGAACGGGCCGAACTGCAACGCCGGGTGCGTGCCCACACCACCCCCCAGCGGGCCGCCAAGCGGGCAAGGGTGGTACTGCTGGCCGCCGAGGGAGTCCCGAACCGCCAGATCGCCACCCTCGTTGGCATGAACCAGCACACCGTTGGCCACTGGCGCCATCGCTTCGAGGCTGAGCGCCTGGCCGGCTTGGAGGATCGCCCGCGGCCGGGTCGCCCGCTGGTCTACGGCCACGACCAGCGGCTGCGGATCGTGGCCACCGTCACCCAGCAACCCCCCGACCCGGCCAGCCACTGGAGCCATTCCCAGTTGGCCAAGGCGCTTTCGGACGTCGGTATCTCGGCCTCCCAGATCGGCCGGATCCTCGCCGACCTGGACATCAAGCCCCACCGGGTGCGCGGCTGGATCACCCGCCCTGATGACCCCGCCTTCTGGGAGCGCGCGGCCGATGTCTGCGGGCTGTACCTGGCACCACCCACCAACGCGTTGGTGCTCTCGGTCGATGAGAAGACCGGGATCGGTGCCCGCAGCCGCACCCGGCCGGCCACCCCGCCAGCACCGGGACGCCCGACCCGCCAAGAACACGAGTACGTGCGCCACGGCACCGCGACCTTGCTGGCCGCGTTGGACGTCCATCATGGCGGGGTCGTCCAGGCCACCGACGTCGACCGCAACACCGCCCGAAACTTCATCGCCTTCCTCGACGACCTGGACGCCAAGATCTCCGCCGAGCTGGCGGTGCACCTGGTGCTGGACAACGGCGCCTCGCACATCGCCAACCAGACCCGCTGGTGGTTCGTTGACCACCCCCGCTTCCACCCGCACTACACGCCCACCCACGCCTCGTGGCTCAACCAGGTGGAACTGTTCTTCTCGATCCTGGCCCGGCGGCTGCTCAAGCGCGGCGAGTTCGCCTCCGTGGAGGACTTGGTGGGCAAGGTGATGGCGTTCATCGCCGACTACAACCGGACCGCCAAACCGTTCCGCTGGACCTACGACGGCCGACCCCTCAAGGCCAATTGACATGCCAACAACTAACGCGGAGCTGCACTAGTGCAGCTCCGCGTTAGTTGTTGGCATGTCAATTGGCCTTGAGGGGTCGGCCGTCGTAGGTCCAGCGGAACGGTTTGGCGGTCCGGTTGTAGTCGGCGATGAACGCCATCACCTTGCCCACCAAGTCCTCCACGGAGGCGAACTCGCCGCGCTTGAGCAGCCGCCGGGCCAGGATCGAGAAGAACAGTTCCACCTGGTTGAGCCACGAGGCGTGGGTGGGCGTGTAGTGCGGGTGGAAGCGGGGGTGGTCAACGAACCACCAGCGGGTCTGGTTGGCGATGTGCGAGGCGCCGTTGTCCAGCACCAGGTGCACCGCCAGCTCGGCGGAGATCTTGGCGTCCAGGTCGTCGAGGAAGGCGATGAAGTTTCGGGCGGTGTTGCGGTCGACGTCGGTGGCCTGGACGACCCCGCCATGATGGACGTCCAACGCGGCCAGCAAGGTCGCGGTGCCGTGGCGCACGTACTCGTGTTCTTGGCGGGTCGGGCGTCCCGGTGCTGGCGGGGTGGCCGGCCGGGTGCGGCTGCGGGCACCGATCCCGGTCTTCTCATCGACCGAGAGCACCAACGCGTTGGTGGGTGGTGCCAGGTACAGCCCGCAGACATCGGCCGCGCGCTCCCAGAAGGCGGGGTCATCAGGGCGGGTGATCCAGCCGCGCACCCGGTGGGGCTTGATGTCCAGGTCGGCGAGGATCCGGCCGATCTGGGAGGCCGAGATACCGACGTCCGAAAGCGCCTTGGCCAACTGGGAATGGCTCCAGTGGCTGGCCGGGTCGGGGGGTTGCTGGGTGACGGTGGCCACGATCCGCAGCCGCTGGTCGTGGCCGTAGACCAGCGGGCGACCCGGCCGCGGGCGATCCTCCAAGCCGGCCAGGCGCTCAGCCTCGAAGCGATGGCGCCAGTGGCCAACGGTGTGCTGGTTCATGCCAACGAGGGTGGCGATCTGGCGGTTCGGGACTCCCTCGGCGGCCAGCAGTACCACCCTTGCCCGCTTGGCGGCCCGCTGGGGGGTGGTGTGGGCACGCACCCGGCGTTGCAGTTCGGCCCGTTCCTCCTCGGTGATGCTCAGGGGCGGCACGGTTGGCATGGGGCGGCTCCTCGTCGCGGAGACGAGCAGTCATCATATGCCAACAACTAACGCGGAGCTGCACTAGTGGCCTGTCTCTAAGATGATTTGACAGCTGGTCAGCGCGGCGGGGAGTATCCGAGCATGCCGTTGTCTGCCGCTGCCTTGCCCATAGGTCCTGATGACCTGGCCAGGTTGCGGCGCTGGTCGAGCGCGACCCGAGCTCCTGCCGTGGTGGTCCAGCGGGCCAAGATTCTGCTGCTGGCCGCCGAAGGCGCGGCCAACACCGAGATCGCCGAGCGGCTCGACGTCTCCCGGCCAACTGTCATCGCCTGGCGTAAGCGCTACCTGCGTGAGGGGCTCGCCCACGGCCTGGCCGACCGACCCCGCCGTGGCCGTCCCCAAACGGTTCGCCGTGACCGGCGGGCAGAGATCCTGGCCACCACGCTGGCCCCACCGCCCGAGGCGCTGGGCGTGACCCACTGGTCGAGTCGGCTGCTGGCCGCCGAACTGGGGGTCAGCCACAGCACCGTGGCCCGGGTGTGGGCCGAGCACGACCTCAAGCCCTGGCAGACCGAGACGTTCAAGTTCTCCACCGATCCGGAGCTGGAGGCCAAGGTCCGGGATGTGGTCGGGCTGTATCTCGACCCGCCCGCCCATGCAATCGTGCTGTGTGTGGATGAGAAGTCCCAGATCCAGGCGCTGGAACGCACCCAGCCAGTTCAGCCACTGGCGCCAGGACGAGTCGAGCGGCGCACTCACGACTACCTCCGCCACGGCACGACCACCCTCTTTGCGGCGCTGGAGGTCGCCACCGGGCGGGTGACCGACGCATGCCAGCCGCGCCATCGGCATAGCGAGTTCCTGGGGTTCCTCAAGCTGGTCGCCCGCGCCTATCCCCGTCGGCAGCTGCATGTGGTGCTGGACAACTACGCCACCCACAAGCACGAGCGGGTGCAGGCATGGCTGGCCAAGCATCCGCGGGTCCGGCTGCACTTCACCCCGACGTATGCCTCCTGGCTGAACCTGGTCGAGGTGTTCTTCGCCATCATCGAACGCCAGGCGCTGCGCCGCGGCGACTTCGCCAGCGTGGAGGAGTTGGTCGCGGTCATCGGTCGCTTCTGCGACGGGTGGAACCAACGCTGTCAACCGTTCTGCTGGACCAAGGACGCCGAGCAGCTCCTGCCCACGCTCAAGCGTCCCACCGGCTCGGGTTAGACCAGCCAGCGGCGTCCGCAGAGGAGAAGGGATCGCAGGACATGGACCGACGGCAACAACCCGGGACGCCATTGGGATCGTGGTCGGTCGAGCTGGCCGTGTGCGCCGAGATGGTCTTCCTCGAACTGCCGATCATTGAGCGGGTGGGACGGATCGCTGACTTGGGATTCCAAGTTGAGATCTGGAACTGGACGACCAAGGACCTCGACGCCCTGGCCGGCAGCGGCGCGGCGTTCTCGTCGATGACCGGCTACGTCACCGGCACCCTCATCGACGACGACGGCGCCGCCGAGCTGCTGGCCTCGGCCGAGCGGTCGATCGCGGTCGCCGAGCGGCTTGGCTGCCCCCGGCTGAACCTGCACGGCACCGGGCTGGACCCCCAGGGCCTACCCGTACGACCCGTGCAGGAGGTCACCGGGGCGATGTGGCTGGCCGCGGCCCGCACCTTGGACCGGGTGGCCGCCCTGGGGGAGCGGGCGGGGGTGACCTTCTGCCTGGAGAACCTCAACACCGCCGTCGACCACCCGGGGGTGCCGTTCGCCCGCGCCGCCGACACCCTCACGCTGGTCGAGGCGGTCGGGCGGCCCGGGCTGCGGATGATGCTGGACCTGTACCACGCCCAGATCGGCGAGGGGAACCTGATCGAGCTGCTGCGGCGGGCGGGGCCGCTGATCGGCGAGATCCAGGTGGCGGATGTGCCCGGCCGCTGTGAGCCCGGCACCGGGGAGATCAACTACCCGGCCATCGCCGCCGCCCTGCAGGAGCTGGGCTACCGCGGCACCGTCGGGTTGGAGGCGTGGGCGTCGGGGGACAGCGAGCAGGCCCTGGCCCGGTTTCGCGCCGCCTTCACCAGGTCTGGTGCCTCCAAGCCGAGGGGAGCTGAGCAATGACCGACACCGATGCCTGGACCGACCCCGTGGCCGTCGGACTCATCGGGGCCGGCTGGATCGGCGCCTTCCACGGCGAGACCCTGGCCCGCCGGC
>CAMLJW010000311.1 GCA_946480485.1 uncultured Streptomyces sp.
CGCCCTCGGCGTGCATGACACCGCCGACGTTCTGCGCGCCGGTCTCCTCCAGGAGGCGCACGGCGGTCGCGAGGTAGTTCGGCGAGAGCATGCCGTGCCCGTCGACGCGTACGACGACGGGGTGGCGGGACGCCTTGATCGCGGCGTTCAGCGCGGCGGGCGTGCGCCCGGTCGGGTTGGGGACCGTGTGCACGCGCTTGCTCTCACGGGAGGCGGTCTCGGCGACGAGCTCGGCGGCGATCTCGTCCGTACGGTCCGTGGAGGGACCGAGGGCGATCACGACCTCCATCTCGCCCGCGTACTCCTGAGCAAGGATCGCTTGTACGGCTCCGCGCAGATGCCGCTCCTCGTTGAGGACGGGCATGATCACAGA
Organism: uncultured Streptomyces sp.; assembly: GCA_946480485.1. Next base: position 374 of record CAMLJW010000311.1, read on the forward strand.
TACGGCGGGAAGGCGCCCGTCGGAAGTCACGTACTGGGGTTCCCTATCGTCTTGACGGCCGGGGTTTTCGGGGGTCGCCCCCGGGATGCAGGATCGGAGGTACGTTACCGCGAATGGGGGACACGGGCGCGCGCCGCCAGGAGCATTGCTGCGGTCAGCAGATCGTATGTACCTATGCACACGGATCCCGCACCCCGCGTCCGCGGAGGTGTCCCCTTGCCCAAGCCGCGCCGCTCCCCCACCCGGCCTCGGCGGCCGCGTCCGGCACGGCCGCCCGTACGGCGTAAGCCGCCGCGGTGGGCCATGCGCATGACGACCTCGTTCTCCGTGACGGTGCTCGCGGTGGCGGGCATCGGGCACACAGTGCTCACCGGCCTCACGGCCGACATCGAGCGGATCGACCCCTTCAAGGACATGAAGAACCGGCCCACGCAGCACCACGGCATGAACGTCCTGCTGGTCGGCACCGACGGCCGGGACGGGATCACACGAGCCGACAGGAAGACGTACCGCCTCGGCGGCACCCCCTGCCACTGCACGGACACCATGATGATCTTGCACATCTCGGAGGACCGGAAACGGGCCAGCGTCGTGAGCCTGCCGCGCGACTCGTACACCGAGACGCCCGCGCACACCGACCAGGCCACCGGCGAACGCCACAAACCGCACCCGGTCAAGCTCAACGCCGCCTACGCGGAGGGCGGTCCGCAGCTGACCGTACGCACCGTCGAGAGCATGACCGACGTGAAGATCGACCACTACCTGGAGGTCGACTTCATCAGCTTCATGAAGACGGTGGACGTACTCGGTGGGGTGCGGATCTGCACGGTACGGCCGCTGAAGGACACGCACACCGGGCTCGATCTGCCGGCCGGAACGCACGATCTGAACGGCGGCCAGGCACTCCAGTACGTGCGCTCCCGGCACGTCGACGGCACCTCCGACCTCGGCCGGATGCAGCGCCAGCAGCGCTTCATGGCCTCGCTGATCGCGCAGGCCACCTCGTCCGGGGTGCTGCTGAACCCGATGAAGTTCCGTGACGTGACGCGGGCCGTGCTCGGATCTGTGCGGGCGGACAAGGGGTTCGGGACGGGCGAGCTGATCGGTCTGGGGCGGGCGATGCGGAACTTCTCACCGTCCTCGTCCGAGTTCACCACGGTCCCGATCGGAAAAATGGGTCACGTCGTGAAGGGCCTCGGCTCGACGCTGAAGTGGGACAAGAACAAGGCGGACCGGCTCTTTTGGACCCTGCGCGAGGACAAGCCGCTCGCTGCGCACCGGGTCCGCTCGAAGGCCATGGTCGTCGGTGTCGCCCCGCAGCAGATCCGGGTCCGGGTGGAGAACGGCACGACGTTCGCCGGCCTCGGCCGACGCGTCGACAGCGCGCTGCACGCCACCGGGTTCCAAACGACGCGTCACCCGGTGAACGCCCGCGACCGCTCCGTGCGCCGCACCCTCATCACGTACGACCCCCGCTGGGACCGCTCGGCGAAGTCCCTCGCGGCGGCGCTGCCGGGCAGCGGGCTGCGGGCGGTCAAGGGGCAGGGCGCGACGTTGAAGGTGATCGCGGGGGCGGACTTCAGGGAGGTGAGACCGGTGCGGGGGGAGAATCCGGTGCGGCGGGAGTCCGTGGTCGTGACGGGCGACCAGGTGGTGTGTCCGTGAGGGACCGAGCCGGCAGGAAGACACGGTCTTGGAGTCGTCCGAGGGTCCGGTGATCCGGGACACCGAAGTCGGCTTGCCTGGAATGCCGGATTCCGTGGCGGTGGCCTGGTCTGTCACGGTCTGCCTCCCCCTTGTGCCGGGCACGCAAGGCCCTTTGTGCGTCAGGATTGCAACAGCCGTGGTGTGATTTCCCGCAGGTTCTTGTAAGGCACGTAGTCGGGCACTGCACACTGGGGCGCATGAACAACAGGCCCGAGGGATGGTCCGGAGACAACGACAGCGACCGCTACGGCCGCGGCAGCGCGAGCGCCACGCCCGAGGGCGCGCGCGTGATGCGGCAGGTGCGGCGCGGGCCGGGCTCCGGTTCGCGCCCGTCGGCGCCGCCACACGGCGGGGTTCCCCAGCCGAGGTACAACGACGGCTACGGCTACGGCGACGGGCCCGCCGGAGCCGGCTACGACAGCGGCTACAACACGGGCCAGGTGTACGGCACACCGGGCGGCGGCGGCCCGGACGGGCCCGGCACTCGCGGGCGGGGTCCCCGGCCCGCGCGGAACTGGCGCCGCCGTGTCAAGCGGACCACGATCACGCTGGCCACAGTGTTGGTCGTGGTCTGTGTCAGCACGTACTTCTGGGCCGACTCGAAGCTCAAGCGCCAGGTGGACCTGTCGAAGGTGATCGACCGGCCCGAGGCGGGCGAGGGCACGAACTACCTGATCGTCGGCTCGGACAGCCGCGAGGGCATGTCCGCGGAGGAGAAGAAGAAGCTCCACACGGGCTCCGCCGACGGCAGCCGCACGGACTCGATGATGCTCCTGCACGTCGGCTCCGACGGGAACACGATGATCTCGTTGCCGCGCGACTCGAATGTCACGATTCCGTCGTTCAAGGGCTCCGAATCCGGCAAGTTCTACGAGGGCACCGGCCGCCAGGTGAAGCTGAACGCGGCGTACGGGGAGGACGGGCCCGAACTGCTCGTGCGTACGGTCGAGGCGAACACCGGCCTGCACATCGACCACTACGCGGAGATAGGCTTCGGCGGCTTCGCGAAGATCGTCGACGCGGTGGGCGGTGTGGAGATCGAGATACCCGAGGGCGGCATGAAGGACTCCAAGTCCGGCGCCGACTTCGAGGCGGGCGAGCAGACCCTCAACGGCGAGCAGGCGCTGGCCTTCGTCCGTACGCGGTACGCGCTGGCGGGCAGCGACCTGGACCGTACGAAGAACCAGCAGAAGTTCCTCGCGGCCCTCGCCGACCAGACCGCGACGCCGTCCACGGTCCTCAACCCCTTCAAGCTGTACCCGACCATGGGCGCCGGCCTCGACACCCTCACCGTCGACCAGGACATGTCCCTCTGGGACCTCGCCTCCATGTTCTGGGCCATGAAGGGCATCACCGGGGGCGACGGCACGTCCATGAACATGCCCATCTCCGGCAACACCGCCAACGGCAACCTCCAGTGGGACACCGCCAAGGTCAAGACCCTGGTGAACCAGCTGAAGAACGACGAGCCCGTCACCGTTTCGGGGAACTGAGCGAGTGACTGCCGTCGCGGCCGGAATCCTGGGTCGGTGGAACCCCGGGTGAAACACCGTTCGGCGCGGTGCTGTGCGTCGTCGGCGCACACCGGTCATACGGCGCTGACCGGCAAAACCCCCGCTAGGGAAGGTTCCTCGCCATCACGATCCGCTGAACCTGATTCGTGCCCTCGTAAATCTGGGTGATCTTGGCGTCGCGCATCATGCGCTCGACCGGGTAGTCGCGGGTGTAGCCGTAGCCACCGAGGAGTTGGACGGCGTCCGTGGTGACCTCCATCGCCACGTCCGAGGCGAAGCACTTGGCGGCGGCGCCCTGGAAGGTCAGGCCCCCTTCTCCGTCTCCGGCGGCGACCCGCTCCGACTTCGCCGCCGCCGCGTACGTGAGCTGGCGGGCGGCCTCTGTCTTCATGGCCATGTCGGCGAGCATGAACTGGATGCCCTGGAAGTCGGCGATGGGCTTGCCGAACTGCTTGCGCTCCTGGACGTAGCCCTTGGCGTAGTCGAGGGCGCCCTGCGCGATACCGAGGGCCTGGGCGGCGATCGTGATGCGGGTGTGGTCCAGGGTCTTCATCGCCGTGGCGAAGCCCGTGCCCTCCTCGCCGATCATGCGGTCGGCGGGGATGCGGACGTTGTCCAGGTAGACCTCGCGCGTCGGCGAGCCTTTGATGCCCAGCTTCTTCTCCGGCGCGCCGAAGGAGACGCCCTCGTCGGACTTCTCCACGACGAAGGCGCTGATCCCCTTCGAGCGCTTCGCCGGGTCCGTCACCGCCATCACCGTGTAGTACTCGCTCTCGCCCGCGTTGGTGATCCAGCGCTTCACGCCGTTGAGGACGTAGGAGTCCCCGTCGCGGACCGCCTTCGTCTTCATGCCCGCCGCGTCCGAGCCCGCGTCCGGCTCGGAGAGGCAGTACGAGAACATCACATCACCCTTGGCCAGGCAGGACAGGTACTTCTTCTTGAGGTCCTCAGAGCCGGAGAGGATCAGCGGGAGCGAGCCCAGCTTGTTCACGGCGGGTATCAGGGAGGAGCTGGCGCACACCCGCGCCACCTCCTCGATCACGATCACCGTAGCCAGCGCGTCCGCGCCCGCGCCGCCGTAGCTCTCCGGTACGTGCACGGCGTGCAGGTCGCAGGAGACCAGGGCCTGCAGGGCCTCCTGCGGGAAACGGGCCTCCTCGTCCACCGCGGCGGCGTACGGCGCGATCTTCGCCTCGGCGAGGGCGCGGACCGTGTCGCGGAGCATGTCGTGCTCCTCGGACGGGCGGTACAGGTCGAAGTCAGCCGATCCGGCCAAGGTCTCTCACGCTCCAAGGACGCTGTGATGATGGCGCTGTTGTGTATGGGTGGCCATAACTACCGTTGAGTAACCGGAATTCTAGGGGTCCGGCCACCGGAGTGATACGTGAGTTAGGCAACAACGGGACACGTGCCCTGTGAGGGGCTGGGCCATGCCACGACTATGCTCAGGCACCGCACCCCGCCCGACACTTGCTGGAGCACCCATGGCCCTGAGGATCACTGTGATCGGCACCGGCTATCTCGGCGCCACGCACGCCGCGGCCATGGCCGAACTCGGTTTCGAGGTGCTGGGGCTCGACGTCGTTCCCGAGAAGATCGAGATGCTTCAGCGGGGCAAGGTCCCGATGTACGAGCCCGGTCTCGAGGGCCTTCTGCGCAAGCACGTCGCCGGGATCGAGGGGTCCAGCGGACGGCTGCGGTTCACGATGGACTGGGCCGAGGTCGCGGACTTCGGCGACGTCCACTTCGTCTGTGTGAACACGCCGCAGAAGCACGGCGAGTACGCGTGTGACATGTCGTACGTGGATGCCGCCTTCGCGTCGCTCGCTCCGCATCTGACGGGCCCCGCGCTCGTCGTCGGCAAGTCGACCGTGCCCGTCGGCTCCGCAGACCGGCTGGCTGCCCGCCTCGCGGAGCTGGCTCCGGCGGGCGAGGACGTCGAGCTGGCCTGGAATCCGGAATTCCTCCGCGAGGGCTTCGCCGTGAAGGACACACTGCACCCCGACCGGATCGTCGTCGGCGTGCGCAGCGAGGTCGCCGAGAAACTGCTGCGCGAGGTGTACGCGACTCCGGTGGCCGGGGGCTCGCCCTTCGTGGTGACCGACTTCCCGACCGCCGAGCTGGTGAAGACCTCCGCGAACTCCTTCCTGGCGACCAAGATCTCCTTCATCAACGCCATGGCCGAGGTGTGCGAGGCCGCGGGCGGCGACGTCGCCAAGCTGGCGGAGGCGATCGGGTACGACGAGCGGATCGGGAACAGGTTCCTGCGGGCGGGGATCGGTTTCGGCGGCGGTTGTCTGCCGAAGGACATCCGCGCGTTCATGGCCCGGGCGGGCGAGCTGGGGGCCGACCAGGCCCTGACCTTTCTGCGCGAGATCGACTCCATCAACATGCGCCAGCGCGGACAGATGGTGGAACTGGCCCGTGAGGCGCTCGGCGGCGGGGCGTTCCTCGGCAAGCGGGTCGCGGTGCTCGGCGCGACGTTCAAGCCGGACTCGGACGACGTACGGGACTCACCCGCGCTGAACGTCGCCGGGCAGATCCACCTCCAGGGCGGTCAGGTCACGGTGTACGACCCCAAGGGAATGGTGAACGCGCGGCGGCTCTTTCCCACGCTCGGGTACGCGGACTCCGCGATCGAGGCCGTACGGGGCGCCGATGTCGTCCTGCATCTCACGGAGTGGCGCGAATTCCGCGAGCTGGACCCGGCGGCACTCGGCGAGGCCGCCACGGCACGCGTACTCCTCGACGGCCGCAACGCGCTCGACCCGGAGCTGTGGCGCCAGGCCGGGTGGACGTACCGGGCGATGGGACGTCCGGCGGCCTGAGCGGCTGTCGGGCTACCTTGGATCGGAAAGCGGGCGGGGCCTGGTGCGTGCGATTCCAAGGCGGAGGAAGAAGTCGACGCGGAGCGTCGGCGACTGACGGCAAC
>CAMLJW010000312.1 GCA_946480485.1 uncultured Streptomyces sp.
GACGGCCGCCTCGGGCCCTTTGCCCTGGACGTCGCCGAGGGCGAAGCACCAGCGTCCGTCCCCGGCCGGGAACAGGTCGTAGAAATCACCGCTCGGCCCGCCCTTGTCGCAGGGTTCGTACACGAGCGCGCTGCGGACGCCTGGGATCTCGGCGACGGCCCCGGGCAGCAGGCCGCGTTGCAGTACGCGGCTGATGGTGGCCTGGCGCGCGTACTGCCGGGCAGCCCCGATGGCGAGCGCGACCCGACGGCTGAGATCCTCGACGAGGCCGGTGACCTCGTCGGGGAAGCGGAGCAGCCCGGCCCGTCCGATGACCAGTGTGCCGAGTGGCCGGCCGCCCGCGATCAGCCGGTACGCGAGGGCCGTCCCGTCGGCGGCGCGCGTACCGAGCGCGTCTGCGGGCCAGGGCACGGGGACAGGTCCGGAGCGCGCCGCGTCGGACAGTCGCGGCGGGTTCTGCTCCAGCAGCAGGCGCAGTTCCTCGATGTGGTTCTCGCTGCCGTGCCAGACGCGGGCGAGCCGCAGCCCGCCGTGGGCGCCCCCGTCGGTCCGGCCCGCGCCCTCGTCCTCCAGCCACACCGCGCACCAGTCGGCGAGCCGAGGCACGAGGAGCTGTCCGGCGAGCGCGGCGACGAGGTCCTCGTCGAGCTGTCCGGCCAGCAGGTCGGAGGCCTCGGCGAGGAAGGAGAGGGCGCCGCGGTTGAGCCACTCCTGGTCGTACATGGTGCGTTTGGGCGCCGGGGCGAGGATCTCGGCGGCCCGCAACCCGCGCCACAGGGCCTGCTCACCGGCGTACGCCTCGGGCTCCTCGGAACCGTGAACGACCGCGACGCCGTCCAAGGGCAGTCGCGCCCACACGGTCTTGGTACCGGTCCGGTACGTGATCCCCCAGGCCTCGGAGAGCGCGGAGACCAGCCGCAGGCCGCGCCCGTACTCGACGGTGTCGTACGGCCCCTCGGCACCGTCGTCGCGGACCACGCGGGCGGGGTGGTGGTCCGCGACCTCGACGACGAGGAAGCCGGCCGGGCCCTCCGGGCCGTCTTCCGGGCCGTCTGCGCGGCCGTCTTCGGAGCTGACCTCTTCGAGTCGGGTCTCGAGTTCGACGTCCGTGCCGGCGTGCACGACCGCGTTGGTGACGAGTTCGCTGACGACGAGCACGGCGTCGTCGGCAAGCCGGTCGGTGATGAACTCGGCGCCGCACAAAGCGAGTTCGGTCCAATCCGCCAGCGCGGCGCGGACGAACCGGCGGGCGGCACCCGGTGCGAGGGGGTTGCCCGGCAGCGACCGACGCGCCAGCGGGCGCGGGCGCTCGGACGCATCAGGAGCACGGGGCGTTCTCTCCCGTTGTGTCGTTATAACCCCCACTGTGCGGCTCCCTGAGCAGTTCGGACGAATACGCCTCGGGCGGCAGGGACAGAGTGACAGACTGACCTCGCCCATAAGCGCCGAGTTACCGAAGTGGGCCCTCATGAGTGAGAACAGTGCCAAACATGTGATCGGAGACAGACACATTCGGGCATCAAATCCGCGCCCTCTGCTCACTGCCATGACCACCGTCCGGGACAGCGACTCGAGTGGCGGGGCGCCGGGGCCGGGGCCGGGGCCGGGCTGGTGGCCGAGCTTGGATTCAACCAGATCCTGGACCGCAGCACGCACTCCAACTCCAAGGTGCGGCGAGTACGTCGGGATCCGGTGCTGCACGGCCGGCTCGACGAGCGGCTCTCCGCGAGCCCCGGCCCGGGTCACTGGGGAACCGGCTCCACGTCCAGAGGCTTCGCCCGCGCCGGCCTCAGCGCACGATGGCTTCCCTCCACGGCTGGAGCCTCCAGGGGACCGTCAGGGCACCGCGGCCCCAGCCGACGGCGTTCCGCAGGGCAACACGTGTCCGCGCGCCGCCCCGTCGACGGCTCTCGCAACTGCACGCGCCCCGCGCCCAGCCGGGCAAAGCGCGCCCGCGCCCCTCGGCCGGGGGCGCGCAACCGCGTGTCGTCGCGCCGGCTACGCCTCGCGCGCGCCCGCGTACATCTCGTCGATCAGGTGCTTGTACTCGCTTTCGACGACCGGGCGCTTCAGTTTCAGGCTGGGGGTCAGTTCGCCGTGTTCGATGTCGAGGTCGCGAGGAAGGATTCTGAACTTCTTGATGGTCTGCCAGCGCTGAAGGCCTTCGTTGAGCTGCTTGACGTAGCCGTCGATGAGCTCGTCGGTGGCGGGGGCGGCGACGACCTCGGCGTACGACTTCCCATCCAGGCCGTGCTGCTTGGCCCAGTCGAGGATCGACGGCTCGTCGAGCGCGATGAGGGCCGTACAGAAGTTCCGGTCGGCGCCGTGGACGAGCATATTGGACACGTACGGGCAGACCGCCTTGAACTGGCCCTCGACCTCGGCCGGCGCGATGTACTTGCCGGCGGACGTCTTGATGAGGTCCTTCTTGCGGTCGGTGACGCGGAGGTAGCCGTCTGGGGACAGTTCGCCGATGTCGCCCGTGTGGAACCAGCCGTCGGATTCCAGGACTTCGGCGGTCTTCTCGGGCAGCCTGTGGTAGCCCTCCATCATGCCGGGGCCGCGCAGCAGGATCTCGCCGTCGTCCGCGATGCGCACCTCGGTGCCGGGCAACGGCTTGCCGACCGTGCCCGTACGGTACGCCTCGCCCGGGTTCACGAAGGAGGCAGCGGACGACTCCGTCAGTCCGTAGCCCTCCAGGATGTGCACACCGGCGCCCGCGAAGAAGTAGCCGATGTCCGGCGCGAGTGCCGCACTCCCCGACACACAGGCGCGCAGCCGGCCGCCGAAGGCCTCACGCAGCTTGGAGTACACCAGCGCGTCCGCGACCTTGTGCCTGACGCCGAGCCCGAACGGCACGGACGCCGTACCGGTCCTGCGGAGGTTGTCCTGGCTGGTCCTGGCGTACTCGCGTGAGACCTCCGCCGCCCACTGGAAGATCTTGTACTTGGCCGCGCCACCGGCCCGCGCCTTGGCCGCGACCCCGTTGTAGACCTTTTCGAAGATCCGGGGCACGGCCGCCATGTACGTCGGCTGCACCACCGGCAGATTCTCGATGATCTTGTCAACCCGGCCGTCGACGGCGGTGACATGCCCGACCTCGATCTGCCCGGACGTGAGCACCTTGCCGAAGACGTGTGCGAGTGGCAGCCACAGGTACTGCACGTCCTCGCCACTGATCAGACCGGTCGCGGCGATGGCCTTGGCCATATAGGACCAGTTGTCGTGCGGGAGGCGGACCCCCTTGGGGCGGCCCGTGGTGCCCGAGGTGTAGATCAGCGTGGCGAGCTGGTCGGAGGTGATCGCGCCGACCTTCGCCTTGACCAGTTCGGGGTTCTTCTCCAGATGGGCGGCGCCGCGCTGCTCCAGTTCGGCCAGGGAGAGGACCCAGTCCTCCGAGAGGTCCACGCCCTCGGGGTCGATGACGACCACGTGGGTCAGATCGGCCAGCTCCGCCCGCTTCTCCCGCGTCTTGGCGAGCTGCGCCGCGTCCTCCGCGATCAGCACCCGGCTCTCGGAGTCGGAGAGGACGAAGGCCGACTCCTCGGTGTTTGTCTGCGGATACACGGTCGTCGTCGCCGCACCCGCGCACATGATGCCGAGGTCGGCGAGGATCCACTCGACCCGGGTCGACGAGGCGAGTGCGACGCGCTGCTCGGGCTGAACACCCAGTTCGATCAGACCGGCCGCGATGGCGAAGACCCGCCCGGCGGCCTGCCCCCAGCTCAGCGACTCCCAGTCGTCCGGGCCCTCGCCGGAGGCGGGGGATACGGGGTAGCGGTAGGCCTCCGCGTCCGGCGTGGCCGCCACGCGCTCCAGGAAGAGGGCCGCCACGGACGGCGGACGGTTCTCGATCAAAGTTGGTGTGTCGCTCACGACATCCTCCGACCCGCGACAGTGTGCGGCTGGCTCATTGCTGCTGTTGGTTAACTCGCGAGTAACCCATCGTGATGATCAGAGTAGAGCGCAGCAGGCCGGTGCGTAAGAGGCGGCGGGCTGTCACTTCCTACAGATACTCCTACACAGAGCGACCCCACGCATGCGTACGGGCTCGCCGCGCCGCAACGCGACGAGCCCGCGTCCTGCCCGAGTTTCCACAGGCGACAGTGGCTGTCTCCCGAAAACGGCCGTGGCTACTTACTTCTTGCCCTTGCCGGAGCCCGCGCTGTCGTCGCTGGACAGCACCGCGATGAACGCCTCCTGCGGAACCTCCACAGACCCCACCATCTTCATCCGCTTCTTGCCTTCCTTCTGCTTCTCCAGCAGCTTCCGCTTACGGGAGATGTCGCCGCCGTAGCACTTGGCGAGGACGTCCTTGCGGATGGCGCGGATGGTTTCACGGGCGATGACCCGGGAGCCGATGGCCGCCTGGATGGGCACCTCGAAGGCCTGCCGCGGGATGAGCTCGCGCAGCTTGGCGACGAGCCGCACGCCGTACGCGTACGCCTGGTCCTTGTGCGTGATCGCCGAGAAGGCGTCCACCTTGTCGCCGTGCAGCAGGATGTCGACCTTGACGAGGCTGGAGGTCTGCTCACCGGTGGGCTCGTAGTCGAGCGAGGCATAGCCGCGGGTCTTGGACTTCAGCTGGTCGAAGAAGTCGAAGACGATCTCGGCGAGCGGCAGCGTGTAACGGATCTCGACGCGGTCCTCGGAGAGGTAATCCATGCCGAGCAGGGTGCCGCGGCGGCTCTGGCAAAGCTCCATGATCGACCCGATGAACTCGCTCGGGGCGAGGATCGTGGCGCGTACGACCGGCTCGTACACCTCACTGATCTTCCCCTCGGGGAACTCGCTCGGGTTGGTGACGATGTGCTCGGCGCCGTCCTCCATCAGGACGCGGTAGACCACGTTCGGGGCCGTCGCGATGAGGTCGAGCCCGAACTCGCGCTCCAGCCGCTCACGGATCACGTCCAGGTGCAGCAGCCCGAGGAAGCCGACGCGGAAGCCGAAGCCGAGGGCGGCGGAGGTCTCCGGCTCGTAGACCAGCGCGGCGTCGTTGAGCTGCAGCTTGTCGAGGGCGTCGCGCAGCTCGGGGTAGTCCGAGCCGTCCAGCGGATAGAGCCCGGAGAAGACCATCGGCTTGGGGTCCTTGTAGCCTCCGAGGGCTTCGGTCGCGCCCTTGTGCAGGCTGGTGATCGTGTCACCGACCTTGGACTGGCGGACGTCCTTCACACCGGTGATCAGGTAACCGACCTCACCGACACCGAGACCGTCGGCGCCGAGCATCTCGGGCGAGTTGGTCCCGATCTCCAGCAGCTCGTGCGTGGCGCCCGTGGACATCATCCGAATCCGCTCGCGCCGGTTGAGCTGCCCGTCGATGACACGTACGTAGGTGACCACGCCCCGGTACGAGTCGTAGACCGAGTCGAAGATCATCGCGCGGGCCGGGGCGTCCTTGACGCCGACCGGGGGCGGGACCTCGGCGACGACCCTGTCGAGCAGCGCCTCGACGCCCAGGCCGGTCTTGGCGGAGACGCGCAGTACGTCGTCCGGGTCGCAGCCGACGAGGTTCGCCAGCTCCTCCGCGAACTTCTCGGGCTGGGCGGCGGGGAGGTCGATCTTGTTGAGCACCGGGATGATGGCGAGGTCGTTCTCCATCGCCAGATACAGATTGGCGAGGGTCTGGGCCTCGATGCCCTGGGCGGCGTCGACGAGCAGGACCGTCCCCTCGCACGCGGCGAGCGACCGGGACACCTCGTACGTGAAGTCCACGTGTCCGGGGGTGTCGATCATGTTGAGGATGTGGGTGCTGCCCGGCTCCTCGGTGGGAGCCCAGGGCAGCCGGACGGCCTGGGACTTGATCGTGATGCCGCGCTCGCGCTCGATGTCCATACGGTCGAGGTACTGAGCGCGCATCTGCCGCTGCTCGACCACCCCGGTCAGCTGGAGCATCCGGTCGGCGAGCGTGGACTTGCCGTGGTCGATGTGCGCGATGATGCAGAAATTGCGGATCAGAGCCGGGTCGGTACGGCTCGGCTCGGGCACATGGTTAGGGGTCGCGGGCACGCAGGGTCCTGTCTCTTGAGGCGCCTGTAGCCTCGGGTCGGATCGATACGTAGATTCCATGGTCCCACGGGCGGGGACCGGGCCGGGTGTGGGCCGGTGGATGAGCGGCCGGTAGTGGGTTCGGGGTGGTGGGCGGGCGGCCGTCGCCGGGTTTGAGGCGGTGTCGGGCGGTCGTCGCCGGGTTTGGGGCGGTGTCGGTCGGGCGTCGCCGGGTTTGAGGCGGTCATGAAGGCGGCCGTCGCCGGGTTTGGGGCGGTCGTGGTGGCGCTGGTAGTCTGAGCAGCTGTGTCTCATGCCCTCTCTGCAGCAGACACACCCTCAAGAAATCACCGGTACGGGACCTGTCCGGCCCCGTGCCTGAACCTGAGAAGGCTCATTCGTGGCGAACATCAAGTCCCAGATCAAGCGGATCAAGACCAACGAGAAGGCTCGGCTGCGCAACAAGGCCGTCAAGTCCTCCCTGAAGACCGCGATCCGCAAGGCCCG
>CAMLJW010000313.1 GCA_946480485.1 uncultured Streptomyces sp.
GCTGACGGAGATCGACGCGGAATTGAAGTCGCTGGAGGCGGAGATTCAAGCGCTGTTGGGGGAGGTGACGCATCGATGAAGCTCAAGTATTGCCTCGCGGATACAGATTCGGGAGCTTGGGGTGATGACCCGGAAGACGGTTGCGGCGTGCCTGTACTACGGTCTACGGAGATTGATCTCGACGGAAACCTGAATCCCAAGGACCCTGCACATCGCTCGTTGAGCGAACGGGAAATTTCACGAACACGTCTGGCCAGAGGTGACCTTCTGGTTGTGCGATCCAGTGGTAGTGACGTCCACCTGGGAAAGACTGGATACGTTGGTGACGGATCGGCAGGAGCTTCATTTTCGAACTTCCTGCAGAGACTCCGCCTCGCGCCAACCCATAACTCACGATTCGCGTGGTACTTCATGAATAGTACGTACGCCAAGCAGCAGATTAGGAAGTTGAGCTCCACGACGACGGGGCTACAGAATCTGAGCGCTGCGCTCATTGGTGAGCTGGAGATCCCGTCTCCGCCACTGGAGGAGCAGCGCCGCATCGCCGACTTCCTCGACGCCGAGACCGTCCGCATCGACCAGCTCGCCCATGCTCGAACACGTCACGTCAACCTCGTCGAGGAGCGTTGGGAGTCCACCATCTACCGCGAGCTCTCCGAGAATCGCGCTGAGATGGTGGAACTGCGCAGGCTGGGTGTCGCGGTGACTACGGGACCGTTCGGCACCGTATTCAACGCCTCTGAATATGAAGACGGCGGAATCCCGATGGTGAACCCCCTTCACATCAAGAACGGGGAGATCACTCCCGACCGACACCATTCGGTTTCGCTCGCAACGGCTGCGCGTCTCTCGAGGCATCTGCTTCGGTCGGGCGACCTCGTAGTGGGACGGAAGGGCGACCTGGGTCGAGCCGCCCTCGTGAGTGACCACCAGGATGGCTGGGTCTGCGGCAGCGATTGCATTGCTGTCCACCCGTCAAGTCGGCTTCGACCAACCTTTCTGGCATATGTTCTGCGGTCTCAGTATGTTCGAACACAGTTGCTGGCTCGTTCCCTGGCGGCGACGATGCCCAGCCTCAGCGAGGGCAACCTACTGTCGCTTCGCATCCCTCGCCTTGACGTTCAGAGTCAGGAAGCAGTCACCCTCCGTCTGGACGATGCCCATGATTGGTTCGTACGAGCAGTCGCGGCCATGCGGTCGCAGCTCGACCTACTCGCCGAACGCCGCCAGGCCCTCATCACCGCCGCCGTAACCGGTCACTTTGACGTAACCACCGCCAGCGGACGCAACGTAACGGACGGAGTCACCGCGTAGCCATGAGCCCCATCCATACGGAGTCCGCCTTCGGTGACGCCATCGTCGCCGCCATGGTCGAGCGCGGCAGGCCCCTCGGGGCAATGAGCGCCGACGACTCGCTCGGGGTCAGCGCCTGCCTCCTTCGAGCAGGGGCGGCGGTGTGTCTTTCCGATCAACCGCGCCAAGACGCCACCTGGAGCCGCCGCCCGACCACGGCAGGCTGCGCTGCCAGTTGATGTATGACGTTCCGTCATTTCTTCGTCCGCCCGGCCCGGTCGCGTCGCTATCATGTTGCGGGCAACGACGCATCGGGACACGGGGGATGGGGCTGAATGTCAGACAACTGGGATGAGGTCCGGACCAGTTGGGACGCGGCCGTTCGTGCAGTCGACGCTCCGGCGGGGCGCCGTTCCCACGTCCAGGCGGGCATGGCCGGCCCGGGTCTCGTCCGGCACACCATCGCCTTCACCGGTGAACCCGGCGCGGGCAAGACGATGCTGTTCCAGGCCCTTTCGGAGGGCGGCGTCCGGCTGGGCGGTGAGGAGACGAAGAAGAGCCTCGTCCCCGAGCTGGGACACCGCAACCTCGTCCTGGGGTCACTGCGGATCAGGGTCTCCGCCCTGGTGGTGCCGGGTCAGGTGGCGCAGGAGCGGGACCGGGCCATGACTCGCATCCTCAGCGAGCACACGTCACCGAAGGGCATCATCCACGTGGTCTGCTGGGGCCACAACAGGGTGTGGAACCGCCCCAACCAGAACGTGGTGGAGCGGGCGGCGCGGGACAGCTCCGGCGTCCTCACACCGGAGGCGATCCGAGCCTGGCACTTGGAGAAGGAGCTCGCCGACTTCGAGACGCTATGCGAGCGCATTAACGAGACTCGCGCCGCCCAGCGGAGCCTGCGCTGGATGATCGTCGCGGTGTCGAAGGCCGACCTGATCTGGGATCGCATCGACGAGGCGCGGGACTACTACGTGCCTGGCTCCGACACCGCCGCGCAGCCGCCGGCCGCCGAGTCCGGGTTCTGCACGGCACTTCGTGACCTGGCCGACCACAACGACATCCGGATCGCCGTCGTCCCGATCAGTTCCCAATTGCTGCGACACAGCTTCAGTGACTCGCTCCGGCCGCGCCTGAGTCAACTGGACAGCACGGGTGTCGGCGCGCTGCTCGACCACTTCTACCGGACGCTGAAGGAACTGCTGTGATCCGGGGCTTCCGCCGCCCGCGACGAACCGGTGATACCTCGAAGTCCGAGCCGTTTCCCTCCTCCGGGGACCGTGCCGTCGAGACCGGCCAGGAGTTCGAGGCCCTGCTGCAGAAAGCGGAGGGTCTACGTGCGTCCGTGCACCGTGGCGGTCGACAACTGACGCTGCGCTGCCTCCAGGCCGCGGTGGTGCTGGTTCCGGCATTCACCCTTCTTGTCACCGACGTGCGCC
Organism: uncultured Streptomyces sp.; assembly: GCA_946480485.1. The sequence goes on from CAMLJW010000313.1 coordinate 2,733, forward strand.
GCGCGGCACTGGTGGCAGCACTCATGGCGGCCGGAGCGCTGGGCGCGGTGGCAGAGCTGTGGGCGATACGCCCCGTCGTACGGGCGCGTGAGCGACAAGTCGCGGAACTGACCGAACTGGTGGACACGTTGCGAGAAGTGCTCGTCCACCTTGCGAATCGGGAGCACTGGCCGGCTCACCGGGTGCGGGACGCCCGCGACCGCCTGGCCCAGTTCTCCGTCGAAGAACGTGGAGGCTTCTGGTGAATTCCCTGTTGTCCCTGGTCAGGCGACTGCTGTTGTTCGCCGGCGTCGGCGCGCTGGCCAGTCTCATCCTGCCACAGCTCGGCGTGGTGATCGCCCGGAACACCTCGTACGAGACGGCCATCCACGACAACTGGGACGCGGCGGCAGCGGTGTCCGGTCTGCTGCTCTTCGGCGTTCTGGAGGCGTGGTGGGGTTGCTGGCTGTTGTTCACGGTGTCCGGCGGCATGGTGGACAACAACATCCCCAAAGGTGCGGCGAACCTGCTGCTCGGCACGGCCCTTGTGGTGGTCGCCGCCGTAGTGTTGACCACCGTGGTGTTCCCCTAGATAACACCGCGACTACATGGGGTGACATATGGGGCGACGGTCAATCCGCAGATCGGCGTCACAGACACCATGAACGTGGTGCCAACCGGCCGCCCTGCCCGAGTTCGACGCCCTTGCCGACGCGTACGCCCGCATCGCCGGGCCCACCGGCGAGCAGGCCCGCGCCCGCCGTGCCCAGGCGGCCCGATGCCGCGCCGAACTCGGCCAGGTCACCGACGCGCTCGCCGGGCTCCAGGGCGTGCTGAACGTGGTGCGGGCCGTCGACAGCGACGTGAGCGAGGAAGCCGTGGAGCTACGGCACAACATCGGGGCTGCGCGGCGCTCGGGCGTGGTGGTGCTCGCTTCGGGTGGGGTGCGGCTTCAGGCGCGTCGTCCCGCACCGTGCAGCAGCGTGTCGACGATACGCGTGGACAGCGCGTCCAAATTTTGTGCGTCCGGGTCTTCGTCAGCACCGGGCCCGTGCAGGGCCTCGCCCGTGGCCGCATCATCAACCTGTCGTCGATCTACGGGTTGATCCCCCAGCCGTACATGGCCGCCTATATCGCGTCCAAGCACGCGGTGGAGGGGTATTCCGAGTCCGTGGACCACGAGGTGCGTGAGTACGGCGTGCGGGTCCTGCTCGTCGAGCCGGGTGGAACCAACACCGCGTTCGAGGGCAACCTCGTGCAGCCCGACACGTCGCTGCCGGTCTACGCGAAACAGCGGCGCATCGTCGACCAAGTGATCGCCGAGGCGGTCACGGGCGGCGACGCCCCCAGCGTCGTCGCCCAGGCCATCATCACGGCGGCCACCGCACGCGAGCCGCGGCTGCGCTCCACCGCCGGCCCGTTCGCCCGGCGCATCAGCCTGCTACGCCGCATCATTCCGGCCCGGTTCTTCGACCAGCAGATCCGCAAGTTCAACAAGCTGGCGGCCTGACGCCCCGGAGCCACAACGCGGTATGCCTCCGACCGCGACGCTCGGGGCTCACCACCGCACCCGCTCCCTCGTACGAGATCAGGCGGGCGGTCCATTCACAGCAGGGCGCAGTGGCCCCTGCCCCGGGGGCGCGGGCACGCACCAGAGCGTGGCGCCGTGTGCTTTTCCGGTCTGTGGCAGTCGTGGTGAACAGAGGGTGCGCCAGGGTGTCGAGTTGTTCAACGGGGCGCGGCCTGTTCAGCAGCCTCCCGTTCAGCGTCCAGCTCGATGTCCCTTGTACGTACACCGGCGCGGCGTCGACCACAGGCCGACGGTGCTCCGCCTCTACGAACACTGCGCCTCACGAGGCCATGGGGCGGAGCCGCGGACTGCTGCCTCGGCCGGAGGGAGCGCCAACTGCTAGCGTTCGAGCGTCATTACCGGGTCGACTACCCGGGTCGACTAGTAGGGGGAGTGACCAACGATGCAGCGTCCGATGGCCGTTGTCAGCGTCGCCACCACCGTCGTTCTGCTGGCAGGTTGCAGCGGCAACGACGACAAGTCCAACTCGACGCCCGAGAGCGGCGGCAGCGCCACCACGCCGTCAGCGCCGGCAGTAGCCTCCTTCGACCCTCCCAAGGCATTCGTCGCGATGTCGGCGTTCGGGGTCGAGCGCACGGCCAAGGACAATCAGTACACGCTCCAGTCCGGCATGGTGGGCCAGACCTCCCTGATCGCGGGACTCACCGGTGTCACCGGCCGCAACATCGCCGCGAAGGGCGAGCCCTGGACCGCCCCGTCCGCTGCGGCGTCCACCACCGAGACGCTGGACGTGACCGCACCGATGGGCGTCCAACTGGACGGCAAGGACGTCGTAGCGATCGCTTACGTTCAGAACGACAAGGGCAACGGCACCCAGAAGGCCAAGGGCCAGGTGGTGTTCCAGTGGCTCAACGCGAGCGACGGCAAGAAGGTTGCCGAGGTCACCGCGGACCTCACCCCGGCCCTCGGCGCCGGCCAAGGCGGCGACAACGTGGTGAGCCAGGCCTACGACGCCGCCACCGGGCAGATCGTCGTGGGTGTCGGAGCCGCCGGCGAGGCGGCCGCCAAGAAGGGCGGCGAGGTGTTCACGGTCTATGCCGACCCGAAGACCCAGAAGTCGACCGTCATTCCGTTCGTCACCCCTGCGGGCGTGCTGAACGGTGTCGTCGCCGGCGCGAAGGGCGGCAACCAGGAGGGTGCGGCCGACGGCACGATCGTGATCGCCGATGGTGCGACCGGCAAGATCACCAAGCAGACCCCGACCAAGCAGGACTACCTGAACGCGGCAGGCAGCGGCTCCAAGCGCGCCTACCTCGCCTCCAACTCGTACACGGGCAACGACAAGTACAAGAACGCCCTGTACTCGGTCGACATAGCCAGCGGCGCCGTCGTACAGACCAAGTCACAGGTTGTGGACGAGCAACTGAGCAGCTTCACCTGCTGGGGTGATCAGGCCAAGGCTGTGGTCTGCACGTCCGGCGAGTCCGGCGGCAAGGAGATCATCGGCTTCGACGACACCACCGGCAAGAAGACCTGGGGGTACACCGACCAGTCGGCGAGCCGGGTCGTCCCGGCGGTCACCGCGGCGTTCCACGGCATCGTCTACGCCCAGGCCGAGGCCCAGCCGGTGCTGATGGACGCGGCGACCGGCGCGGACGTGCCGACCAGTACGCCGACTGCGTCCTCGATGCCTTCGGCCGGCGCGACCCCGACCGAGGGCGCGACGCCGACCGACGGTACACCGCCGCAGGGCAATGACCCGGGCAGCGCGAACGGTTCGGACATGTCGCTGTACGACGGCAAGCCGAAGTCACCGACGGCGGTCACCCAGTACGGCGGCGCCTACCTGCAGGCCCCGAGCGGCAGTAACTACGACTTCCAGTCAATCCTGATCGCGCTGGCACCCACCGCCTGATGCCCTGAAACCGGGTAGGACGGCCGGGTCGCCCGGCCCTAGCTACGCCCTCCGGGGGCAGCAGCATGCTGAGCGACAGCTGGGCTCCTCAACGAGGGCAGCTTGCGCCACGCCCTCAGCAGCTTTGTGGCTTCCTCGCACCGCATCTCGCCAGGCCGGCAGTCGCCACAGTGCGTGGAGTGGTCGAAGAAGGCGCGCCACGCTTTCCGTTTGGCGGTGTGTGTGGTGTTGCCAGCTGTTCGCTGCGTGTGGCCGGAGCCGCTGCCGTCGTCGCGCCACTGCCGGCTGGTGCCGCTCAC
>CAMLJW010000314.1 GCA_946480485.1 uncultured Streptomyces sp.
TCTACTGACAGCCGCGTAAGCCATCAGGTGTTGCGAGGACCCCAAGAATCCGCCCCTGGAGGGGCCGGGGGCTCTGTCGTCGCCGCGTCCGTCGTATGGGGACGGAGTGGGCGTCAGTCCTCGGTACGGGGCGCCGTGCCGGTGGTGCCTCCGAAGAGGTCATCGCCGCCGCCGTTGCCACCGCCGCCGTTGCCACCGCCGCCGCCTGCGAAGGTGGTCAGGGTGATCACCTGGGAGTTCGCATCCGCCGCTGTTCCCGGCTGCGGGTCCTGGGCGGCGACGATCGCGTTGTCGCCCTGGTCGCTTCCCGGGGCGAACTGAACGTTCTTGAAGCCGGCCTGCCGCAGTATCTGCTGTGCCTGCTTCACGTTCTGGCCGACCACGTTCGGCACCTGTGCCTGCTGCTGGTCCTGCGACTTCTTGCCGATCTGGATGGCCACCTGGGAGCCCGGGTCGGCCTGGGAGTTCGCCGAAGGCGCGGTCGTGATGACCTTGCCGACCAAGGAGTCGTCGTCGGTCTCCACGTCGGTGCAGGCGCCGACGAGGTTGTTGGCCTCCATCTGTGCCCTGGCCTCGTCACAGGTCTTGCCGGTGACGTCGGGGACGGTCGTCTGCTTCTTCTCCTCGGCGATGGTGAGGGTGATCGTCGATCCCTTCTCCACCTCCTCGCCGGCCTTCGGGTCCTGGTCGAGGACCGTGCCCGGCTCCTGGCTGGACTCCTTCTTCTCCGTCTCGACCTTGAACTGGTAGTCGTCGGCCTCAAGCTTCGCCCGGGCTTCCTCAAGGGGGTCGTCGATGACGTTCGGCACCGCCACCTTCGGCGCCCCCGTCGACACCGTCAGCGTGATCGTGTCGTTCTTGCTGACCCGGGTCTTCGCCTTCGGGATCTGAGCGCAGACGCGGCCCTCCGGAGTGTTCTCGCAGGCCTTCTTGGTGATCGTCACCTTCAGGTCGACGTTCGCCGCCCAGTCCCTGGCGTCTTCCTGGGTCCGGTTGACGAAGTTGGGTGCCGGGAAGGTGTCGTCTCCCGTGCCGCCGGTCCCGCTGAAGGCCCACTTGCCGATGAGGATGGCGCCGACCAGGACCAGCACACCCGCGACGACAAGCAGGATCGTCGAGGTGTTGCTCTTCTTCGGGCGGCGGCGGTCGGCGCGGTCGTCGTAGCCGAAGCCGCCGTCGTCCGGGTTTATCGGGGGGAGCAAGGACGTCTGCTGGCCGTCTGTGGCGCGCAGGGCGGTGGTCGGCTGGTCGTCGGGGTAGCCGCCGTAGCCGCCGTAGCCGACTGATCCCATGGCCGCGGTGGCCGCGACGGGCTGGCCGTCGAGGCAGGCCTCGATGTCGACGCGCATCTCGTCGGCGGACTGGTAGCGGTAGTCCGGGTCCTTGGTGAGTGCTTTCAGGACGATCGCGTCCATTTCGGGCGTGATCTCGGGGTCGAAGACGCTCGGGGGTTGCGGCTCCTCGCGTACGTGCTGGTACGCGACCGCGACCGGGGAGTCGCCCACGAAGGGCGGCCGGACCGTCAGCAGCTCGTAGAGCAGACAGCCCGTCGAGTACAGGTCGGACCGTGCGTCGACCTGCTCGCCCTTCGCCTGCTCCGGCGAGAGGTACTGGGCCGTGCCGATGACCGCCGCGGTCTGCGTCATCGTCATGCCGGCGTCGCCCATCGCCCGGGCGATGCCGAAGTCCATCACCTTGACCTGGCCGTTGCGCGTCAGCATGACGTTCGCCGGCTTGATGTCGCGGTGGACGATACCGTTGCGGTGCGAGTACTCGAGGGCCTGGAGGATGCCGATGGTCATCTCCATGGCGCGCTCGGGCAGCAGCTTGCGCCCCGAGTGCAGCAGCTCGCGCAGCGTGGACCCGTCGACGTACTCCATCACGATGTACGGGATGGAGATGCCCTCGATGTAGTCCTCACCCGTGTCGTACACGGCGACGATCGCGGGATGGTTGAGCGAGGCGGCCGACTGGGCCTCCCGGCGGAACCGGGCCTGGAACGACGGGTCGCGCGCGAGGTCCGCTCGCAGCGTCTTCACCGCCACGGTGCGGCCGAGCCGTGTGTCATGGGCGAGATGTACCTCTGCCATGCCACCACGGCCGAGCACCTGGCCCAGCTCGTACCGGCCGCCGAGGCGACGCGGCTCTTCCATAGCTACTACCAGCCCTCTCCGTCGGTTCCGACCGCACCCGGTTGTGTGGTCCGGCGGTGTGCTGTCCGGGCATACGGTACCCGGCTCGCCTTGCCTGACCTGGCCACCACCGTCACCCGATACAGGACCGGTATCGCAACGTGCACTGTTTGCGAAGGGAACGTGACATGGCTCACTTCTTGCTGTCGATGACTGCCTTCATCACGTCTCTTGCGATCGGTGCGGCGAGACCGCCGCCGGAAATGTCCTCACGGTTGGCGCTGCCGTCCTCGACCACTACGGCCACGGCGACCGGCGAGCTGCCGTCGTCCGCCTTCGCGTACGAGAGGAACCATGCGTACGGCTTCTCGCTGTTGTCGACGCCGTGCTGGGCGGTACCGGTCTTGCCGCCGACGGTGACGCCGTCGATCCGAGCGCTGGTGCCGGTGCCTTTCTCCACGACCGTCTCCATCATCGACTGGAGCTTCTGGGCGTTCTCCTCGGAGAGGGGCTTGCTCATCTCCTTCGGCTCGTTCTTCTCGATGACGTCCAGGTTCGGGGTTGTCAGCCGGTCAACCATGTACGGCTCCATGAGCGTGCCGTCGTTGGCGACGGCCGAGGCCACCATGGCCATCTGAAGCGGGGTCGCGGCGGTTTCGAACTGGCCGATGGAGCTGAGCGCGGTCTGCGGCCTGTCCATCGTCTTGGGGAAGACGGAGGCGTTGGAGCGGACCGGCACGAACTGCTCGGAGTTGAAGCCGAACTTCTCGGCGGTCTCCAGCATCTTGTCCTTGCCGAGGTCGGAACCGATCTTGCCGAAGACGGTGTTGCAGGAGTACTGCAGGGCTACGCGGAGCGTGGCGTTCTTGCAGGGGATGTTGCCCTCGTTCGGCAGCTCGGTCGTGGTGCCCGGCATGGTCCACGGATCCGGCGAGTCGGTCTTCGCGTCGATGTCCTCGTACTTGCCGTGCTCGAGTGCCGCGGCCGCGGTGACCACCTTGAAGGTGGAGCCCGGCGGGTAGGTCTCGCGCAGGGCCCGGTTGAGCATCGGGTCGTCGGGGTTGTTCTTCTTCTGGAGCTTCTGCCAGGCCTTGGTGTCGGTGTCCGTGGAGTTCCCGGCGAACGTCGACGGGTCGTACGACGGCGTGGAGGCGAGCGCCAGGATCGCGCCGGTGGACGGGTCGATGGCGGCGACGGCGCCCTTCTTGTCGCCCAGGCCCTCGAAGGCAGCCTTCTGCGCGGCGGCGTTGAGGGTGGTGACGACGTTGCCGCCCCCCTGCTTCTTGCCGGTGATCATGTCGAGGGTGCGGCGGAAGAAGAGCCGGTCGTCGTTGCCGGTGAGGATGCCGTCCTCGATGGACTCCAGTTGCGTGGCACCGAAGGCCTGTGAGGCGTAGCCCGTGACGGACGCCCACATCGGGCCGTCCTTGTACGTGCGCTTGTATTCGTAGTCGCTGCCCGAGGTCTTCGTGGACCCGGTGATCTCCTTGCCGTCGACGATGATGTCGCCGCGTGGCTGGGCGTAGCGCTCGATGGAGACCCGGCGGTTGTTCTTGTCGTCCTGGAGGTCGCCGGCCTGGACGTATTGGAGCCAGTTGTCGCGGATGAGCAGGGCCATGACCAGAAGCCCGCAGAAGAGCGCGATCCGGCGCAGGGGTTTGTTCACGGTCGGACCACCTGGGTCATCTCGGCGTCGGGATTCGGGGCGGGTGAGGGTGCGGGGCGTCGGGCGGTGTCGCTGATCCGGATCAGGATGCCGATCAGGGCCCAGTTGGCGATCACCGATGAACCGCCGTAGGCGACGAACGGCAGGGTCATACCGGTCAGCGGGATCAGGCCCATGACGCCGCCGGCGACCACGAAGACCTGGAGCGCGAAGGCGCCGGAGAGGCCGACGGCCAGCAGTTTCCCGAACGGGTCGCGGGCGGCGAGGGCGGTGCGCACGCCGCGTTCCACGATCAAACCGTAGATCAGCAGGATCGCCATCACGCCGGCCAGGCCCAACTCCTCGCCGAAGGTGGCGAGGATGAAGTCGGAGTTGGCGGCGAAGCCGATGAGGTCGGAGTTGCCCTGGCCGAGGCCGGTGCCCAGGACGCCGCCGGAGCCGAACGCCCACAGGGCTTCCATGGACTGCTCGGAGTGGCCGACGAGGCCGTTCTTGCTCTTCAGGTACTCGCCCATGGGGTCCAGCCAGGCCTGGACGCGCTGCTGCACATGCGGTTCGAACGAGGCGACACCGACAGCGCCGGCCGCCGACATCAGCAGACCGAACACGATCCAGCTGGTGCGCTCGGTGGCGACGTACAGCATGACGACGAACATGCCGAAGAAGAGCAGCGACGTACCGAGGTCCGTCTCGAAGACGAGGATCAGGATGGACATCGCCCAGACGACGATGATCGGGCCGAGGTCGCGGCCGCGCGGCAGGTACAGGCCCATGAAGCGTCGGCTGGCCAGGGCCAGGGCGTCTCTCTTCACCATCAGATAGCCGGCGAAGAAGATCGCGATCACGATTTTCGCGAACTCACCGGGCTGGATGGTGAATCCGGCGATGGAGATCCAGATCCTGGCACCGAAGATGTTGAGTCCGAGGCCCGGGACCAGCGGCAGGAGCAGCAGGACCAGGGACGCCACCATGGAGATGTACGTGTAGCGCTGCAGGACGCGGTGGTCCTTGAGGAAGACCAGAACGGCGACGAACAGGGCGAGGCCCATCGCCGAGTACAGCAGCTGGCGCGGGGCCGCCTCGACGAAGGCGGACCGTGCCTGGAGCCGCTCCGACTGGTCGAGCCGCCAGATGGCCACCAGACCGATGCCGTTGAGCAGCGTGGCCAGCGGCAGCATCAGCGGGTCGGCGTAGGGTGCGAACTTCCGTACGACGAGGTGGCCGACGCCGGCGAGCAGGCCGAGGCCGAGGCCGTAGCCGAGCAGACCTGACGGGACCTGGTCGTTGATGGCCAGGCCCACGTTGGCGTACGCGAACACCGGGATGACGACGGCGAACACCAGCAGCGCGAGCTCGGTGTTGCGCCGGCTCGGCGCACCGATCGCGCCGACTGTGGACGTGTGGTGTGTCGGCGTGTTGGAAGTACTGCTCATCGTGTGACAGGGCCCCTCACGGCTGCTTACTGCTTACCGCACTGCGAGACCAGCTTCTGCTCTTCGTCGGAGAGGCTGGGGCCGGGTGTGGGATGGGGTGCGGTCTGGAACTTGGACGGGGACGGTGACGTCGGCGCCGGCGTGGCGTTTGACGCGACCGAGGTCCTTGTGGCTCCCGTGGCGCCGCCGGCCTCTCCCTCGCCGGTACTCGCGTTGCTCTCGCTCTCGGCCTGGCGGCGCTCGGCTTCCTTCTCGCACGCGGACGCCTGGGTGGCCAGCTCCTCGATCTTCGTGCGGGCGCCGCTCAGGCCGCCCTCGGCGATCGTGGCCCTGACCTGCTTCTGCTGGTACGGCGGCAGGTACCTCAGTTCGATCTCGGGGTGGTCCCTCTCCACCTTCGAGAGCGAGACCCAGGCCAGGTCCTGGCTGATGCCGCGGTAGAGCGCGACGTGCTCGCCATTGATGCCGACGTAGTACTGGGTCTGTGTCCAGCGGTAACCGCCGTACAGCCCGCCGCCGATGACGGCGAGCGCGAGCGCGGCGTAGAGGGATCTCCTCAGCCACTCGCGTCCGCGGCGCGGTTTGACGAAGTCCGCGTCGGAGTAGGCGCCGAAGCCGTCCGTGGGGACGTACCCCGTCGTGTCGCCGCTGCCGGGCGGGCCGAACTCGCCGCCGCCGCCCTGTCCGGGCACGGGGCGGCCGAGGCTGGACGCACGGCCCGCGGGCGTCTGCATCGCGCCGTTGTCATGCAGCTGGTGCTGGTTTTCGGCGACCGCGCCCACGACGACCGGGGTGTCGGAGAGCTGTTCCGCGAGGGTGTCCCCGCTGTCGATGTCGAGTACGTCGGCCACGATGACCGTGATGTTGTCCGGTCCGCCGCCGCGCAGCGCGAGCTGGATGAGCTCCTGCACGGTCCCCTGCGGTCCCTGGTAGCTGGCGAGGGTGTTTTCCATCGTCTGATGGCTGACGACCCCCGACAGGCCGTCGGAGCAGATCAAGTAGCGGTCGCCGGCGCGGACTTCACGGATGGAGAGGTCCGGCTCGACGTGGTCGCCGCTGCCCAGCGCGCGCATGAGGAGGGACCTCTGCGGGTGCGTGGTGGCCTCTTCCTCCGTGATGCGTCCCTCATCGACGAGTCGCTGCACCCAGGTGTGGTCCTGTGTGATCTGCGTCAGTACGCCGTCTCGCAGCAGGTACGCGCGTGAGTCGCTGACGTGCACCATG
>CAMLJW010000315.1 GCA_946480485.1 uncultured Streptomyces sp.
CTCATGGCCGTGCTCGTCACCGTCCTCATGGAGGTCGTCGAAGGACAGCTGCCCGATCCGCTCCCCGGACGGTTTGCAGTCGAAGAGCAATTGGGGGTCGATCCGCCCGTACGAGGCGGGGACGACGGCTGCGCGCTCGGTGAGTGTCCGGACGAGCCGGAGCACACGCCCGGGGTCCTCGGCCCGGTCCGCCTTGTTGACGACGACGGCATCGGCAAGCGCGAGGTGCCGGTCGATCTCGGGATGCTTCTGCCTCGTGCCGTCGAACTCGGCGGCGTCGACGACCTCCACAAGCCCGCCGTAAACGACGCGCGGGTTCTCGCTGGCGAGGAGCATGCGTACGAGCTCCTGCGGCTCGGCGAGTCCGCTCGCCTCGATGACGATGACGTCGATACCGGCGGAGGGACGGGCGAGCCGATCCAGATAGACATCCAGCTCACTGGCGTCGATGGCACAGCACAGGCAACCGTTCCCGAGGGAGACGGTGGAGTCGCCCAGCGCGCCGGCAACGGCCATCGCGTCGATCTCGATCGCCCCGAAGTCATTGACGACGGCCCCGATTCGGCTGCCTCCGCTGCTGTGCAGGAGGTGGTTCAGCAGAGTGGTCTTGCCGGATCCCAGGAAGCCGGCCAGGACGACGACCGGGATCTGCTGGGGGCTCACAGGACTCAACGCGCGACCTCTCTCACACCGATGCGTGCACCGGCTCGTGGACCGGTTCTCGTGACGGGGAATGAATGCCGACTCAGGATACGAGCCGGCAAAATTCCCGCGAAGTGAACGTGAGGAGTCCCCGATGCGCATGCGCCCGTCGGGTCCGGTGCATGGGGTCATGGCCACCTCAGCCACCCCATTGCCGCTGATCGGCCACTGCAGTACCACTGATCGCAGCAGCGCCGAAGCCACCTCTGGCAACTCAGGTTAGGCTCACCTTTGTGAGTACGTGTACGAAGGTCTCCTGGGATCTGGCCGAACCCCTCGCGGGGACCGCCACCCACGCGAGGACGTGGCTGCTGCTGGAGCAGCCCGGCCCCTGGGGTGCCAAAGCGCTGACCTCGAGTCACCTGGACCCCGCGCTCGGCCGCGCCCTCGAAGAGGCCGTGGAGGGCACCGGCGTTCGCATCGCACTGATCCGTCGGCCGGGACGGCACGCCGACTGCCACACGCTTGGCGAGCGCCACGTGTACGCGGCCCACACCGCTCCAGGGAACGCGTGGCTGCGCAGCGCCACGACATCAGACCCCGGGCAACTGCTCAATCTTGACTTCGCCGCGCTCGGCGGAGGTACGCCGCGCACCTTCGACGAGGTTCTCGACGGTCGCCCACACACCGGCGGCCCTCTCGCCCTCGTCTGTACCAACGGCAAACGTGACCGGTGCTGTGCCCTTCTCGGCCGGCCGCTCGCGGCCGAACTCGCCGCCTCCGGAGTGGACGGCGCGTGGGAAGTCACCCACCTCGGGGGGCATCGGTTTTCACCCACCCTGCTCGTACTGCCGTTCGGCTACGCGTACGGGCGAGCCGAGGCCCACGCCGTCAAGGAGGTCCTGCAAGGCGTGCGGGAAGGGCGTGTAGTCACCGAAGGGTGCCGCGGGAGCTCTGCCTGGGAGCGCCCCGGGCAGGCCGCCGAGCTGGCGGTGCGCACGGCGACGGGTGAGGACGCGGCGGACGCGCTGCGCGTCGTCCGCATGGATGGTGAGGCACCGCGATGGGAGGTGACCGTCTCCCACACCGACGGCCGCGTCTGGCGCGTCACGGTCGCCCAGGGCGCTTCCCTGCCGCCCCGCCCGGAAGGCTGCGGCTCACCCCTCGGCTCCCCGGACCGGATGGACGTGCCAGCGGTGCGCGAGATCCTCCGTACGGCCGTGACGAGCCCTGCGCCCCGCTGATCACTCCTCCACAAGAGATCCACGCCACACTCCCCGCGGCACGGCGCGCCCGCCCCCGTACCGTCACAGGCATGGGTCCTACTCCCCCTGCACGACGAATCCGCTTCGGCATGCCGAAGCGGATGTTCTCGCAGGTGCTGCTGACGCAGGTGGAGCCCCGCCGGAAACGCTACGCGTCGATGCGCGAGCGGTCCAACGTCGCCGCCGAACTGGAGATGAACTCCTTGCGCGGAGCCACCTCGTTCCCCATCAACAGGTCGAACACTTGTTCAGAGGCCTCCAGGTCGGAGATGTTGATGCGGCGCAGGGTGCGGTGGCGCGGGTCCATCGTGGTCTCGGCCAACTGATCGGCGTCCATCTCGCCGAGGCCCTTGTAACGCTGGATGGAGTCCTTGTACCGGACGCCCTTGCTCTGGAGCGCCAGCAGCTTGTCGCGCAGCTCCCGGTCCGAGTACGTGTAGATGTACTTGTCCTGCCCCTTCTTGGGCTGGCTGAGCTCGATCCGGTGCAGCGGCGGCACCGCTGCGAAGACCCGGCCCGCCTCGACCATGGGCCGCATGTAGCGCTGGAACAACGTGAGCAGCAGAATGCGGATGTGCGCGCCGTCGACGTCAGCGTCGACGAGAAGGATGATCTTTCCGTAGCGGGCCGCGTCGATGTCGAAGGTCCGACCGGACCCCGCTCCTATGACCTGGATGATCGCTCCGCACTCGGCGTTCTTGAGCATGTCCGTCACGGAGGCCTTCTGAACGTTGAGGATCTTGCCGCGGATCGGCAGCAGCGCTTGGAACTCGGAGTTCCGGGCGAGCTTGGCGGTGCCGAGCGCGGAGTCTCCCTCGACGATGAACAGCTCGCTGCGCTCCACGTCGTCGCTGCGGCAGTCGGCGAGCTTGGCGGGCAGCGAGGAGGACTCCAGTGCCGTCTTCCGGCGCTGCGCGTCCTTGTGCTGGCGGGCCGCGATGCGCGTACGGGCGGCGGCGACGGCCTTCTCCAGGACGACGCGGGCCTGCGCGGCCGCGTCCCGCTTCGTGGAGGTCAGGAATGCCTTGAGCTCCTTGGAAACCACGTTCGTCACGATGCGACGGGCCGCCGAGGTGCCGAGCACCTCCTTGGTCTGGCCCTCGAACTGCGGCTCGGCAAGACGCACCGTCACCACCGCGGTGAGGCCTTCGAGGGCGTCGTCCTTGACGATGTCGTCCTCGGCAACGCGCAGCAGCTTCTTGGTACGCAGCACTTCGTTGACCGTCTTCGTGACGGCCTGCTCGAAGCCCGCGACGTGGGTGCCGCCCTTGGGTGTGGCAATGATGTTCACGAACGACTTGAGGGTCGTGTCGTAGCCGGTTCCCCAGCGCAGCGCGACATCGACGCCGAGCTCACGGGTTACCTCGGTGGGCGTCATCTGGCCGTGGTCGTCCAGGACCGGAACCGTCTCCTTGAACATGCCCTGGCCGGAGAAGCGGAGCACATCACAGACCGGCTTGTCGGTGGCCAGGTACTCGCAGAACTCGCTGATGCCGCCGTCGAAGCGGAACGACTCCTCGCCCTTGCTGCCGTCCTCGCCGAGCCCGTACTCGTCGCGGACCACGATGGTCAGGCCAGGCACCAGAAAGGCTGTCTGGCGGGCTCGCTGGTGCAGATTCTCCAGGGAGAGCTTGGCGTCCTTGAGGAAGATCTGGCGGTCGGCCCAGTAGCGCACGCGCGTGCCGCTGCGGGTCTTGGGGATTTTCTTGAGCTTGCGCAGGCCGACCGACCTGTCGAAAGCCGCCCCCGGACCGGCCGCGTTGAACGCCCCCGGGGTACCGCGCCGGAAGCTGATGGAGTGCGTCTGGCCACCGCGGTCCACCTCGACGTCCAGTCGGGCGGACAGGGCGTTCACCACGGAGGCACCCACACCGTGCAGGCCACCGGAGGCCGCGTACGAGCCGCCGCCGAACTTGCCTCCGGCGTGCAGCTTGGTCATCACGACCTCGACACCGGAGAGGCCGGTCTTGGGCTCCACGTCTACCGGAATGCCTCGGCCGTTGTCCCGCACCTCCACCGAGGCGTCGTCATGCAGGATCACCTCGATGTGGTCGCAGTACCCCCCCAGGGCCTCGTCCACGGAGTTGTCGATGATCTCCCAGAGGCAGTGCATCAGACCGCGGCTGTCGGTCGATCCGATGTACATGCCTGGGCGCTTCCGCACGGCCTCGAGCCCCTCGAGGACGAGCAGGTGCCGCGCGGTGTAGTTGGAACCGTCCCGGTCTGCTCCGGTCAGCAGCGCTGTGGACGGCACGGACGTCTCGGCGGTCACGCGGTTCGCTCCTCGCTGAATCTTCAGATGGGCCCTTTTGGGCAAGGGCCGGCTTCGGTCGCCGGTCCGAGGGTACCGAGGCCTGGTAGAGCCGTTGTAACGCCACCCTCGACCGGAACTCAGACTAGTCCAGAGTCGCACGCACGTTCGATCCCTCGATGGGGTGAAGTGCATATCACGTTCCCTTCCAGGCATGAACCATTTAGGCTCCGGGCACGTCCTCATGAACAAACCGGCAACCCAGCCGGGAGGACCGACCCTGACAAACAGTGCGAACCCGTAAGACACGAAGACACGCAATACGGCTTATTCGCCGCCAACCGGCAGCAGACAGCCGACTCGGAGAGAAGTTTTTTCGAGGAAGAGCCACGAGCGGGAACGTTTTGGGCCTGGTTGGATGTTGACCCTGGTACGACAGCTCGTCGAGCTAGAGAAGAGGCGACGTGACTACTGTTCTGACCCCCGCGAGCCCACTGACGGCCGCTGACCGTTGCGACCGTTGCGGCGCCCAGGCATATCTGCGCGTCGTCCTCCTCAGCGGTGGTGAACTGCTCTTCTGCGCCCATCACGGTCGCAAGTTCGAGCCAGAACTCAAGAAGATCGCCGCTGAGATACAGGACGAGACGGAGCGACTGACGGCCGTCCCGGCAAGCGCCGACGACCAAGAGCGCTGACACTCCACGACGAGCCATCTCCGGCACAGGCCGGTGTCCGGGCGGCCGCCATTCATTCCAGTGGCGGCCGCCCGGACTCGTACCCGGCGATGCTTTCGCAAACTGTCAGCGGCCCTCGCCCAGCGTCCTGACAGCATCGGAGATCCGGGCATACACGCCCGGGCTGCCGACCCGCCCGCAGCCATTCCCCCACGACACGAGGCCGATCAGCCGCCCCTGGGCGACCAGCGGCCCGCCGCTGTCCCCCTGACAGGCGTCCCGGCCACCGGTCGGCTCCCCCGCACACAGCATGGACCGGGACAGATAGGTGCCGCCCGCACTGCCGGGATACGCCCTCTCGCAGACGGCGTCGGACAACACCTGAACCCGCGCGGCCCGCAGACCGCGCACATAGTCGCCTGCGCCCGTGACGTCGCCCCAGCCGTAGACCGTGGCGCCCGTACCCGGCCTGTAGGCCGGGTCACCTGGGGCCGCCATGCGAATCACCGAGTTCGCAGGGAGGGGCTCGGCAAGAGAGAGCACAGCGAAGTCGCCGGCGTTCGTGTAGCGGCTGTACGCCGGATTGACCCATATACGACGCACCCGGATCTCCCTGCCCCCATGAGCCAGTAGGTCCCCGCGCCCCGCGATCACCTTCAGATCGCGGATCTGCTGCGCGGGCGCGCCCAGCACCCCCTCACTCGTGCAATGGGCCGCCGTCAGCACCGTCGAGCGGCCGACAACCGCGCCCCCGCAGAACTGCCCCGCACGCATACCCCCGAACCGGTCGCGGCTGGACAGCGCCACCGTCCAGGGACTCTCGGAGATCTCGACTGGATAGCCGCCTGTGACGACGCTGTCGGCCGCTGCGGCGGCAGGGTACGCCGGCGCTATCACCGCTGCCGCGGTTGTGAGAGCCACCAATCGGGCGAAAGGACGGCACACACACGCTCCTCACTCTTGGTTCCTGAGATCAAACCTAGAGTGACCCACCGGATGCGGGCGCGCACGCCGCGCAGACCCGAGGGCCGGGCCCCTGTACTCAAGGTCTAGTGGCCATGCCGGCCGTTCTTGAAACGGTCGAAGACCACGGCGCCGGCCCTTGCAGAGAGGCCTCCTTTGTCGTCGGTGTCGCCGGAGCGGGCGGGTCACTGGGCGCGTGCGATCGCTGGCCGGGCGAGATGGCGGTGGCACCGCGCATCCCCTGGGCGTCGTCCCAGCCGAGGATCTTGACGCACAGTGTTGAACGGCCTTGGCACCAGCAGCGTTGCGCTTGCACGAAAAAGCGCCCCCTGACCCGTAAATCTCGAGGTCAGGGGCGCTTTCGAGGGACCGACTCAGTCGAGGTAGTCGCGCAGGACCTGCGAGCGCGACGGGTGACGCAGCTTTGACATCGTCTTGGACTCGATCTGGCGGATGCGCTCACGCGTCACGCCGTACACCTTGCCGATCTCGTCCAGAGTCTTCGGCTGACCGTCGGTGAGACCGAAACGCATGGAGACGACGCCCGCCTCGCGCTCGGACAGAGTGTCGAGAACGGAGTGCAGCTGCTCCTGGAGCAGCGTGAAGCTGACGGCGTCGGCCGGGACGACGGCCTCGGAGTCCTCGATGAGGTC
>CAMLJW010000316.1 GCA_946480485.1 uncultured Streptomyces sp.
GCGCCGAATGCGGGCGGCGGCGCGGTGGCCTGGGCGGGCGGCGCGAAGGACGGGGCGTCGGCCTGCGGCTGCGGCTGAGCGGCGGGCTCCTCCACGGCGACCTCACCGCCGAAGTTCTTCAGCAGCGCGTCAAGTCCACCGTCGAAGCCCTGCCCGACCGCCGCGAAACGCCATACGTCCTTGAGGTAGAAGTCGCCGAGCATCACGGCGCGTTCGGTGGAGAACTCGCCGCCGCTGAACGAGTACCGGGCCACCTCCTCGCCGCCCGCGACGATGCGGAGGTATCCGGGAGCGATCTTCGCCATCTGCCCCGCGCCGTCGATCGTCGCTGTGAACGACAGCTTCTGGATCTGCGGCGGGATCTTGTCGAGCGTGACACGGAAGGACTCCGTGTCGCCCGCCTGCGCACCCAGGAGCTGAATGGCCTCCTCGGGGGTCTTCGGCTGGTTGAAGAAGACGAAGTACCGGTCATCCGAAAGCCGTTCGTCGGCGTCCAGACCGAAACAGCTGATGTCGAAGGTCAGTCCGGGGCCGGTGATCTGCACACCTACGTACAGATCGGTGCCCGCGGTGAGGTCACTGATCTTGGCCTTGTGGCCGCGTTGGAATTCCCTGGCCATGCGTAACGACCGTCCCCCATCCCGAATACGAGTGCGTCGCGCGCCAGGCTAACGGCAAATCCGGACGCGGGCGAAGCCGGTACAGACCCGGTACACAATCCCTGCCTGCCGACCGTGCCGACGCTGTCACGGTGGGAAGACGCAGTCACTCGTCCTGCGCGGGCAGATGGGGCAGCCGGTCGGCGGCGACCACACCTTCGAGGTAGCCGCGGGCCCGCTCCGTACGCGGATAGCCCTCGAGGAGCTGCCAGAAACGCGGCCCGTGGCCGGGCACGAGAAGGTGTGCGAGCTCGTGGACGAGGACATAGTCGACGACGTATTCGGGCATGCCCTGCAGCCGGTGCGAAAGGCGGATGCTGCCCTCGGCGGGCGTGCACGAGCCCCAGCGGGTGTTCTGGTTGGTGACCCAACGGACCGAGGCGGGCCGGGCCCGGCCGTCGAAGTACAGTTCGGAGAGCCGGGCGGCACGCTCGGAGAGCTCCGCGTCACCGAGAACCCGCTTGTTCTCCTGGGCGGCGAGCTTGTCGAGCATGACGCTCACCCAGCGCTGCTCCTCCGCCTCGGACATCCGGGCGGGGATGAGCACGACGGTGCGATCGCCCTCGCGGTACGCGGAGACCGTTCTGCGTCGGCGCGTGCTCCTGCGGACCTCGATCGCGCTCGACCTTGAGCCGCTTGGCGGCTGGCTCGTCGTGCTGCGCTGTGGCTTTCCGGCGCGGTGCAGTGGGTCGGCGGGCACGCCCCGACGGTACCTGTTGCGTAGGGCGGAAGTCCCGCCTGTGCAACGGTTCGACGCCGATCCGAACTCCGCCGCGCTTGATTCATACGACTAATACCCACCATCTGTGGATAACTTTCGGCACTCGACGGGCGATCCCGGCATGCTGACATTCGACCGGCGAAGCAGGACGAACACCGCCGGCACAACAGGGACGTACGGGGGGTCTGTCATGCATCCGATGGTGAAGCCGGCGCTGCGGCGCGCCTGGCGGGATCTGAACAGTGTGCAGTTCGGAATCGCACCCCCACACGCGATGGTGCTCGGCCCGATGGACACGGCGACGGGCAGCTTTCTGAGCCTGCTCGACGGAACACGCGGGCTTCCTCTCCTACGGGAGGAGGGGCGCCGTGTGGGTCTGCCAGACAACCATGTCGACGGGCTCGTGGAGCGGCTGGCCCGGGCCGGACTTCTGGACGACGCGACGGGCGGCGGTCCGGCCGCCGACGCCCTGCGGGCGAAAAAAGCTGTCCTTGACCGGCTGCGCCCTGATCTTGCCTCGCTCTCGCTGGTCGCCCCCGAGCCGGGCGACGGCATACGCCGGTTGGCGGCCCGCCGCTCCCTGCATGTGCAGGTGCGGGGCGCGGGCCGGGTGGGAGTGGTCTTGGCCGCCGCGCTGGCCGGCGCGGGCGTGGGTTATGTCGACGTACGCGACGGTGGCTGCGTCGAGCCAGGGGACGTGGCACCGGGCGGGCTGCCCGCCGACTCCATCGGCGAGCGCAGGGAAGAGGCCGCACGGCGGGCGGTGCGCCGGGCGGCACCGGACCGCCCGGCACGGCGCCGCGGACAGTCGCCCTCTGACGAAAAGGACCCCGGTTTCTCCCTGGTGATCATCGCACCGCGGGACGGCCTCGCCGCCCATGCACCCGACCCGACCGCCGCCGAACCGCTGATCGCTTCCGGAGCGCCGCATCTGTACGCAGGAGTCGTGGAAGGCACCGGAATCGTCGGCCCTCTGGTCCTGCCGGGCGGCACCGCCTGCGCGGGCTGTCTGGACCTGGGCCGCACCGACCGGGACCCGACCTGGCCGCGTCTGCTCGCGCAGTGGCGCTCCGGGCGGCAGCCACGCCAGGTCCCGGCATGCGATCTGACGCTGTCGGCCACGGTCGCCGGGCTGGCCGCGGGTCACGCACTCGCTTTCCTCGACGGGGAGTTGCCGTCGAGCGCGGGGGCTCGCTGGGAAGCGTCGGTGCCCGGTTTCGCCTGGCACGCACGGCCGGTGTGGCCGCATCCCGCATGCCCCTGCGGGACCGCGGACGAAGCTAAGGGGGAGCGGACCTCAAAGGACGACAGTCGGCAGGAGACAATGGCGGAGCAACAGCCGCACGCGGCTCGGCTGTCCGGTACTTGGAGGGCGCATGTCTGATCTTCCCCGGAAGGCGGTCACCCGGACCGCCAAGCTCGCCGCCCTACCGCTCGGCTTCGCCGGGCGGGCCACCTGGGGCCTCGGCAAACGGATCGGCGGGAAATCCGCGGAGATCGTGGGACGCGAGCTGCAACAGCGCACAGCGGAGCAACTGTTCAAGGTGCTCGGCGAGCTCAAGGGCGGCGCGATGAAGTTCGGGCAGGCGCTGTCCGTCTTCGAATCGGCGCTGCCCGAGGAGGTCGCAGGTCCCTATCGCGCGGCGCTGACCAAGCTCCAGGAGGCGGCCCCGCCCATGCCGACGCGCACGGTGCACTCCGTGCTCGAGGAGCAGCTCGGCGAGGACTGGCGCGACCTGTTCATGGAGTTCGAGGACAAACCCGCTGCGGCTGCCTCGATCGGACAGGTGCACCGCGCGGTGTGGCATGACGGCCGAGAAGTCGCTGTCAAGGTGCAGTACCCCGGGGCGGGCGAGGCTTTGCTCTCCGACCTGACCCAGCTCAGCCGCTTCGCCCGCCTTCTGGGGCCGCTGATTCCAGGGATGGATATCAAGCCGCTCATCGCGGAGATGCGCGACCGGGTGTCCGAGGAGCTCGACTACGGCCTGGAGGCACAGGCCCAGCAGGCTCACGCGGACGAGTTCGCAGACGACCCGGATGTGCTGGTGCCGGCTGTTGTACACCAGTGCGAGCAGGTGCTGGTGACCGAGTGGATCGACGGGATACCGCTGTCGGAGGTGATCGCCGACGGTACGGAGGAGCAGCGGGACCGGGCAGGCCAGCTCCTGGCCCGCTTCCTCTTCTCAGGCCCGGCCCGCACCGGCCTTCTGCACGGCGACCCGCACCCGGGCAACTTCCGCCTCCTGCCCAGCGGCTCCGGCGACCCCGACGGCAAGGACAGCTGGCGCCTGGGCGTTCTGGACTTCGGTACCGTGGACCGCCTCCCGGGCGGCCTTCCGCCGACCATCGGCAACTCGTTGCGGCTGACCCTCGACGGCGAGTCCGCAACGGTCTACGAGTTGCTGTGCGAGGAAGGCTTCGTCAAGGAGTCCATAGAACTCGACCCGGACGCCGTCCTGGGATATCTGCTCCCCATCATCGAACCGGCCCAGGTCGACGAGTTCGCCTTCACCCGAGGCTGGATGCGCAGCCAGGCGGCCCGGATCGCCGACCCCCGCTCCCCCGCGTACCAGCTCGGCAAGCAGCTCAACCTGCCCCCGTCGTATCTGCTGATCCACCGGGTGACCCTGAGCACAATCGGCGTGCTGTGCCAATTGGACGCCTCGGTACGGCTCCGGGACGAACTCGTGGAGTGGCTGCCGGGCTTTCTCGCCGAGGACGAGACCGCCCTGAAGGAGGAGGAGTCGGCCGCCGAGGTGTGAGCTTGGGGGCATGCGCTTGGGCTGGGCTCTTGGAGTCGACTTCCGCCGGTCTTCTGCCCTTCCGGGCGACCGCGCACCACCTTCACCGAGTGAACCACCGCCCGCGTGTGGGCCAAGCTGCTCCGACTGGTGGGAGAACCGCCAGCAGTGGTAACGAGATCGCCGGTCGTATCACCCGCCGCACCGGCGCCAGTGGAGAGGGGGCTGGCGAGACCTGGGGCTCGTCACGCGGCGGCCGAATCGGCGGATGGGCAGGCGCAACGCGCCGCGGGGGCCGACCCGTTCGGACCGGCCCCCGCGAGCAGCGGTTTGCTTCTGTTGTTGTCGCTGTGTGGCAACACGCCTTACTGCATGACCGCCATGGCCAGGGCGCGGCGGGCGCGGAGCGCCGCGCGCTCGGCGCGGCGCTGCAGCCGGCGGGCCACCGCCAGGCGGATCGCCCGGCGCCCGGCCTCGGCGGCGCGCTGCCGCTCGTGCATATGCGCACGAGCCAGGGCTTCTGGGATGAGTTGCATCTCGCGGGTCCTGTTCTGACGTGAGTCCTTCGCGCCGGTGGTGGGGAGGTCTGCAATCGCGGAGCCGGCGGGCTCGCTGGTGGACGGCTTCATCGGGCCCTGCTTCTTGGGGTCGTGCGTCAGAGGGCGATCGATCGTTCCAGCGGTGTTCATGCCGCAACCGCGTTCTTGCGCGGGCGGCCACGCGGCCGCTTCCGGGCGACCACGACACCCTGGACGAAGAGCTCCCCGCCCCAGACGCCCCAGGGCTCACGCCGCTCCCTGGCGCCGGCGAGGCAGGCCTCGATCAGCGGGCAGGTGCGGCAGAGGGACTTGGCGTACTCGACATCGGCCGGCGACTCGGCGAAGAAGACCTCCGGGTCGTAGGAACGGCAGGGGACGGGCACGCCGAGGTTCTCGATGGCGTCGTCGAGCGCGGTGAGCGCAGTGAGCGGGGTCAAGGTGGAGTCCTCCGTGAGGCCGGGCGGGGGGATCGTTTCGGAAGGCGGTACGGACGGGGCGTGCGCTTCGAGTTGCACGGTTCGTCTTCCTCGTCTGGTCGTTCCGGCCTGTTGGGCCGGGTGTCGGCTGATACCGGGTTTTTTCTTGTCCCGAGGCCCCTTCGCTTCGTTGTCCCTGGTGGGGGCAAACAGAAGGGCCGCGGATCCCGGATGGGGTTCCGCGGCCCTGAAGGCGCCGGCCTGATCGTCGATCAGGCTGGATCACTCCAGGGTTCAGGCCCACGGAAGGCCCACATCGTGTGGTGCGTCTGCTTGCGGGATCCGGCACCGGCGGCCGCGAAGGCATAGGCCTGCGCCTGTGCCTTTGCTGCTTCCCGTGCCTGGGTCGGTCGCTCATTGCGCTCACGGACGGGAAGACCCGCGAGAGACACAGTGGAGGCCGGCCGGACGGCAGGAATGCCCGACAGACCAGTGCCCAGGTTCGAGAAGCCGAGCAGGCACGTGGAGACGACCGAGCAATCGGTCATTTTGACGGTGCTGATAGAGCTGGCGTTGATGCTGATCACTGGAATCGCCTCCTCTCGGCGTCTCTGGGACCGGGGTGAACCGGTCCGTCGGTTGTTGAGTACAGCACGAAACCGGGCCTTCGAGAAGGCCGCCGCTTCCGTACTCAAGAACCTATGGGGATTGTTGGGGCATGCGCAAACTATTTTTCCAACGAGTTCGTATCAGTGGCCATCTTCGACTCCGTCAGGCTCTTGACCTGCACAAATGGCCAGGACTTCGGTCCCGAAGCGATTGAGCTTGCGGCTGAGGACCCCTGGGACGCGGGCGAGTTCGGCCGGGCTGGACGGCCCGGCCTCGGCGATGGCCATCAGCGTCTTGTCCGTGAAGACGCAGAAGTCCGGCTGTCCGCTGCGCTCAGCCTGGGCCGCTCGCCAGCCGCGCAGCCGCTCGTAGAGACCCTCGTCCATGTCGGAGGGGCAGTCCTCACAGCGCATCAGTTTCATCTCGCCGGCGTCGGTGAGGGTGCGGCCGCACACCCGGCAGCGGGCAGGCTTCCGGTGCGCCCGCCGCACTACGCCCTCGACGCCGCCCGTGACGCCACGCTCGACGCCTCCGGAGCCGGCCGTGCCGCCGGGTGCCGCTGTGGTGCCGGAGCGGGGGCGCAGACCGTCGAGGAAGCGGCTGGGGCGGCGGTTGGGGCGGCCGCCGGGTGAGCGGGACAGTGCCCAGGAGACGACAAGGTGTTCTCTGGCACGGGTGACGCCGACATAGAGGAGCCGGCGCTCCTCCTCGATCTGCTCCTCGGTCTGTGCGTAGGTGATCGGCATCATG
>CAMLJW010000317.1 GCA_946480485.1 uncultured Streptomyces sp.
TCTTGCCTGTGATCCGGCGCGATGAGGGAATCGGTTGCGGGCCAGAAGATCACGGACGCTACGCTGTGGCGCCGACGCGGCGTCAGCGGGCATGGACAACTGGGCGCCGGCACAACAGGAACGGGGCGGGGCACGGCCATGATGGGACCAGCACACTCACTGTCGGGGGCCGCGGCCTGGCTGGGCGTCGGAGCCGCGGCGGCCGCCGCGGGTCACACGATACCCTGGCCTGTCCTCCTGGCCGGCGCGCTGATCTGCGCCGGCGCCGCGCTCGCCCCGGATCTGGACCACAAGGCGGCCACGATCTCGCGCGCCTTCGGACCGCTCTCAAGGGGCTTGTGTGAAATCGTCGACAAGCTCTCCTACGCCGTCTACAAGGGGACGAAGAAGCAGGGGGACCCGCGTCGCTCGGGTGGGCACCGCACGCTGACGCACACGTGGCTGTGGGCGGTGCTGATCGGTGCGGTCACCTCCGTCCTTGCGATCACCGGGGGGCGCTGGGCGGTCCTGGCGATCCTCTTCGTACATATGGTGCTCGCCATCGAGGGCCTGCTGTGGCGGGCGACCCGTGGGTCAAGCAGCGACGTCCTGGTCTGGCTGCTGGCCGCGACCAGCGCCTGGATCCTCGCCGGCATCCTGGACAAGCCGGGCAACGGCTCCGACTGGCTCTTCACCGCGCCGGGCCAGGAATACCTGTGGCTCGGGCTGCCGGTAGTCCTCGGCGCGCTGGTGCACGACATCGGGGATGCTCTGACGGTGTCCGGCTGCCCGATCCTGTGGCCGATACCGATCGGCCGCAAACGCTGGTATCCGATGGGGCCGCCCAAGGCGATGAGGTTCCGGGCGGGCAGCTGGGTCGAGCTGAAAGTGCTGATGCCGGCGTTCATGCTGCTCGGCGGAGTGGGCTGCGCGGCCGCGCTCAACGTCATCTGAGCGACGCCGCCAACCGCGCGGGCAGCGCACCGGTCAGCCGACCTGGCTCAGGCGCCGTCCCCGGCCGACGAGACATGGCCGTCGCTGTCCCCGGCCGCGGCAACACGCTCGTTGCCGTCTCCCACCTGGGGGACGCGCGCATCGCCGCCCTCAGCCGGGGAGATGTGCCACGCTGTCCCCGGTCGGAGAGACGTGCCCCTTGCCGTCCTCGACCGAGGAGCGTCGGGACAGTCGAGACGTGGGCAGGGCAGGAGGACCGAGGGCGTCAGCCCGACAGGGCGTCCTCGTCGACGATGTGCACGGCGGCCTCCTCCGCCGAGGCCGCGGCGCCGTCGATGCCCACATCGGTGGCGATCAGCAGGCTCTCCTCGTCCTCATGCGCACCTTCGTCCGGAGCCACGAGACGTCCGGAGCGGGCGGCGCCCACCTCGTTGTCCAGTGCTTCGCCGTCGGAGTCCGGGCAGTCGCCGATACCGTCTCCGTCGGGTGGCGCGACGTCCGGCAGTTCTTCCGCGAGGCGTTCGTCCAGCGTCTCGCCGCGATGCCGTTCGGCCGCGGTCACATCCCTGCGCTCCACCGCCCACGGCCGCTCCGGCGGCGACCAGCCCCGGTCCAGAGGGTTGCTCACGCCGTCGGATTCCAGGGTGTCTTCGGCGTCGAGCAGCCCGGCGTCGTCCTGAACCTCTGATCCATCGGGCTGATAGACGTCGTCTCCCCATCCGTCGGCGCTGTCCACGGCTACCTCCAAGTGGTGCCGGCCAACCCGCCGTCACCGCGTTCGGTGGCGTGCGCGCGGGCCGCTGTGCTCCAGCCTCGCCCCTGCGGAGCCGGGTGGTTCCTGGGCGTTCCCCGAGCCGGTGCCGACATCCAGCCTTCCACTCCTCGTCGACACAGCGCAACGCCACGGAGTGCTCCCGCCGGCCCGGCACCGCCCCCGCCGGCGGGCACGAGTCCTGGCCGGGCACCTCGGCGTCCTGGCCCGGCTCCTTGCAGGGTCGCGGTGCCGGTCCGCCCGCACCCCCGCGGACCGCGCACCGGAGCGGCGGCTCACCCGTGCCAGGACCGCCACAGTGCCGCATAGGCGCCGTCTGCGGCGACCAGTTGGTCATGGCTGCCGAGTTCGCTGATCCGGCCGTTCTCGACGACGGCGATGACGTCGGCGTCGTGGGCGGTGTGCAGCCGGTGGGCGATGGCGACGACGGTGCGGCCGTCGAGGACGCGGGCCAGGGAACGTTCCAGGTGGCGGGCCGCGCGCGGGTCGAGGAGCGAGGTGGCCTCATCCAGGACCAGTGTGTGCGGATCGGCCAGCACCAGCCGGGCGAGCGCGATCTGCTGGGCCTGAGCCGGGGTGAGCACAAGCCCGCCCGAGCCGACCTCGGTGTCCAGACCACCGTCCAGTGCCCGCGCCCAGCCGTCGGCGTCGACCGCGCCGAGGGCCGCCCACAGCTCGGCGTCATCGGCACTTGTGCGGGCCAGGAGCAGGTTGTCGCGCAGGGGACCCACGAAGACATGGTGTTCCTGGTTGACCAGCGCCACATGGGACCGGACGCGTTCGGTGGACATCCCGGACAGTTCGGCGCCGCCCAGGGTGATGCGGCCTTCGCGGGGTGCGTAGATCCCGGCGAGCAGCCTGCCCAGCGTGGACTTGCCCGCGCCGGACGGGCCGACCAGGGCGAGTCGGGTGCCCGGAGCGACCTCGAGCGAGAGCTTGCGCAGGACGTCGACACCGGCGCGGTAGCCGAAGTGCACCCCGTCGGCGTGCACGTCACGTCCATCGGGAGCGAGCGATCCATCAGCGGCGTCCGGCTCGATGTCGCGGACGCCGACCAGCCGGGCCAGCGAGACATGGGCCACCTGCAGTTCGTCGTACCAGCGCAGGATCAGACCCACCGGGTCGACGAGCATTTGCGCGATCAGCGCGCCCGTTGTCAGCTGGCCGATCCCGATCCACCCCCGGAGCACGAAGAACCCGCCGATCATCAGGACCGAGCCGAGGACCGTGACATGCGTGATGTTGATGACCGGGAAGAGCACCGAGCGCAGCCACAGCGTGTACCGCTCCCAGGCGGTCCACTCCTTGACACGCCGGTCCGACAAGTCGATGCGGCGCTCGCCCAGGCGGTGGGCCTCGACGGTGCGCCCGGCGTCCACGGTCTCGGCAAGGACGGCGGCCACGGCGGCGTAGCCGGCAGCCTCGGAGCGGTAGGCCGACGGGGCGCGCTTGAAGTACCAGCGGCAGCCGGCCACGAGGAGCGGGACCGCCACCAGCACGGCGGGCGCGAGCGGTGGCGCGGTCACCGCGAGCCCGCCGAGCAGCAGCGCAACCCACACGACACCGATGGCCAGCTGTGGCACGGCCTCTCGCATGGCGTTGGCGAGCCGGTCGATGTCCGTGGTGATCCGGGACAGCAGGTCGCCCGTCCCGGCTCGCTCGAGGACACCCGGCGGCAGCCCCACCGAGCGTACGAGGAAGTCCTCGCGCAGGTCGGCCAGCATCCGCTCGCCGAGCATGGCGCCACGCAGCCGCACCTGGCGTACGAACACGGTCTGGACGACCAGGGCGAGGACGAAGAACGCGGCTGTGCGTTCCAGATGCATCTCGCGCGCCGCGGCTGCGCCGTCGGAGACGCGCTCGACGAGGGAGCCCAGCAGACAAGGGCCCACCATCGAGGCGATGACGGCGACCGTGTTGACGGTGATGAGCAGCAGGAAGGCCCGGCGGTGCCGTTGGAACAGTTCGGCCACGTAGGCGCGTACGGTCTCGGGGGCGCCGACCGGCAGGGTGTTCGCCGTCCTCGGGGCCGCCGGGTCGTAGGCCGGTGGCGCCACGCCGATCATGCGGTCTCCTCGATCTCTTCCAGTTCGTTCAGTTCTGTCAGGTGGCCCACGTCGTGCGAGGAAACGTCGTCCTCGGTCTCACGCGTCACCACGGCGCGATACCGGGGTTCGCTGTGCACCAGCTCACGGTGCAGGCCGACCGCGATGACCGCGCCCTCGTGGACGAGCGCTACCCGGTCCGCGCGGTCCAGGAGCAGCGGTGACGAGGTGAACACCACCGTCGTGCGCCTCTTGCGCAGGGAGCGGATCCCGTCGGCGATCCGCGTCTCGGTGTGCGAGTCGACGGCGGACGTCGGTTCGTCCAGGACGAGCACCTCAGGGTCGGTGACCAGGGACCGGGCGAGCGCGAGACGCTGGCGTTGGCCGCCCGACAGGGACCGCCCGCGCTCGGTGATGCGGGCGTCCATCGGGTCATCGGCGTGCAGTGCCCCTTGGGCGAGGGCGTCCAGGACGTCGCCGCACTGCGCGGCGGCCAGCGCGTCCTCGGCACTCACGTCGCCCGAGGCGGGCACGTCGAGAAGTGCACGAAGGCTTCCGGACAGCAGAACCGGGTCCTTGTCCTGGACGAGGACGGCGGCACGGGCGGAGTCGAGCGGCAGCCCGTCCAGCGGTACGCCGCCCAGGAGCGCGGACGGCAGGTCCGAGGAGGCCGCCGCGTGCCCGCCGAGCCGCTCGGCCAGCACGCCCGCCGCGTCCGGGTCGCCGCACACCACGGCGGTGAGCCGCCCGGCCGGAGCCAGCAGACCGGTCCCGGGGTCGTACAGGTCTCCGGTCGGCGCGTCGGCGTCGAGTGACCCCTCGCTGTCCGTTGCCCGCTCCAGCGCCAGCACCCGGGCCGCCCGTTTCGCGGACGGGCGGGAGAAGGAGTACGCCATCGCGATCTCCTCGAAGTGGTGCAGCGGATACGTGAGGATCATGACGGCGCTGTACACGGTGACCATCTCGCCGATGGTGATCCGGCCCTCGCGCGCCAGATGCACGCCGTGCCAGACGACCGCGATCAGCAGGAGTCCGGGCAACAGCACCTGGATCGCGGAGATCAGTGACCACATACGGGCGCTGTGGACGGCGGCCCGGCGGACCTCCTGCGAGGCCCGGCGGTAGCGGTCCAGGAACAGTTGCTCGCCGCCGATGCCGCGCAGTACGCGCAGACCCGCGACGGTGTCCGAGGCCAGCTCGGTGGCGCGCCCCGCCTTCTCGCGCTGGAAGTCGGCGCGCCGCGTCGCGTGCGGCAGCAGCGGCAGCACAGCGAGCGCCAGGACGGGCACGCCCACGGCGACGACGATCCCGAGCGCGGGCTCGTACACGACCAGGGCGAGGCAGACGAAGACGACCGTCAGGGCGGCCGCGGTGAACCGCGACACCGCTTCCACGAACCAGCCGATCTTCTCCACGTCACCCGTGGAGACCGCGACGACCTCACCGGCCGCGACGCGCCGCGTCAGCGCGGAGCCCAGCTGGGCGGTCCGGCGGGCCAGCAACTGCTGGACGCGGGCCGCCGCGCTGATCCAGTTGGTGACCGCGGTCCGGTGCAGCATGGTGTCGCCCACCGCGATACCGAGCCCGCACAGCGCCATCGACCCGCCCGCGAGGGCGAGGCGCACACCGGAGCGGTCCACGACGGCCTGGACGGCGAAGCCGACACAGAAGGGGAGCCCGGACACGGAAAGGAAGTGCAGCAGTCCCCAGGCCAGGGACTTCAGCTGTCCGCCGAGTTGATTCCGACCGAGCCACACCAGGAATCGGGGACCCGAGCGTGTGTCCGGCACACCCGGGTCGGGATACGGAAGGTCTTGAATCTGCATGACGTCCCATAGGCTCGTAGAACGGGGTTGCGGGGGAAGGCAACAAACCGTGAAAGGTTCGCGTCACAGCACGTTCGCAGGCAAATGGTTTTCCGCCGGCGGGCAAAGATTTCGGCCCGGACCGCCCGCATATGGCCGGGAAACCGAGGCCCCGGCGTAATCGTCCGGAACAACAGTGCGACGATGGACCGCATGCGAAGAGGCGGTGCGATGCGCACGACGGCCGGGGCAGCGGTCTGTGGCGCCTTTCTGATGTCCCTGACGGCCTGCGGCGGTTCGGACGGCGGGAGCGGTCGCAAGAACGAGGCGCAGTCGAGCGGCAAGCCCGGACAGGCGAAGGCGCGCACTGTTGACCTCAAGCGCATCCCCGACGTGGGCTACCGGCTGCGGGAGCAGATCCCCACCGACTCCCGTCAAGTCGTGGCGGTCTACGGTGAGGGCAAGGACTCGGCGGACTCCAGGATCGTCCTCTACACCAGGTCCGGCGCCACCTGGGACCAGACCCGCAGCTGGCAGGGGCACAACGGCAAGAAGGGCTGGACCGCAGACCACCGCGAGGGCGACAAGCGCAGCCCCGTCGGTGTGTTCACGCTCAGCGACGCGGGCGGGGTCCTCGCCGACCCGGGCGCCAAGCTCCCGTACACCCAGTCCGCGGGCTTCCAGGCCCCGCACTACTGGGCCAAGTCGCACTGGCACGACTTCGACTACGTCATCGCGATCGACTACAACCGGGTCGAGGGCACCTCGCCGATCGACCCGACGCGTCCCGAGGGCCAGTCCAAGGGCGGCAGCATCTGGCTGCACATGGACCACGGCAGCGG
>CAMLJW010000318.1 GCA_946480485.1 uncultured Streptomyces sp.
TGCGCCGCGCACCATCACCATCCCGGTGAACCACCCGGACAAGGTCGCGGGCGTCGACTACGGCCGCGAGACCGTCGTACGCCGCCTCCAGGAGGTCGGCTGCGATGTCGACGGTCAGGACGAGCTGATCGTCACCGTGCCGTCCTGGCGGCCGGACCTGACCGACCCGAACGACCTGGCCGAAGAGGTCATCCGGCTCGAGGGCTACGAGAACCTGCCCTCGACCCTGCCGAAGCCCCCCGCGGGCCTGGGCCTGACCGACCGACAGCGGCTGCACCGCCGGGTCGGCCGCGCGCTGGCCGGCGCCGGATACGTCGAGGCGCTGAACTACCCGTTCATCGGCGACACGGTCCTCGATCAGCTCATGCTGCCCACCGAGGACGCCCGCCGCCGCACCGTGAAGCTGGTCAACCCGCTCTCCGACGAGGAGCCCGCCCTCCGTACGACGCTGCTGCCGGGCCTGCTCGCCGCGCTGCGGCGCAACGACGGTCGCGGCAGCCACGACCTGGCTCTCTTCGAGACCGGTCTGGTCTTCCGGCCGACCGGTGAGGAGTCCGTGCCGGTCCGACTGCCCGTGGACCGGCGTCCCACCGGCGAGGAGATCGCCGGACTCACCGCCGCGCTGCCGAGGCAGCCGCGCCGGGCCGCCGTCGTCCTGGCCGGGGCGCGGGAGCAAACCGGCTGGTGGGGCAAGGGTTACCCGGTCACCTGGGCCGACGCGATCGAGGCCGCCCGGGGGGTGGCCGACGAGGCCGGTGTGCGGCTCGTCGTCCGTGCCGACGAGCACGAGCCCTGGCACCCCGGCCGCTGCGCCGCGCTGCTCGCCATGGTGGACGGCGAGGAGACCCTCGTGGGCCACGCCGGCGAACTCCACCCGCGCGTCGTCAAGTCCATGGGCGTGCCGGAGCGCACCTGCGCGATGGAGCTCGACCTGGACGTGCTGGAGCGGGCGAGCGCGGGGCTGCCCAAGGGCCCGCACATCTCGTCCTTCCCGGTCGCCACGCAGGACGTCGCCCTGGTCGTCTCCCGGGACGTCCCGGCGGCGGATGTCGAGGCCGCGCTACGCGAGGGCGCGGGTGACCTGCTGGAGTCCATCCGCCTGTTCGACGTCTACGAGAGCGAGCAGCTCGGCGAGGGCAGGAAATCCCTGGCGTACGCGCTGCGCTTCCGTGCCGACGACCGCACCCTGACCGTCGACGAGGCCTCTGCGGCCCGCGACGCGGCCGTCGCCCTGGCGGCCGAGCGCACGGGGGCGGTGCTGCGCGGGGCGTGATGGCTCCGAGCTGTGCGGTGTGAGGGTCTGCATCGAGGGGCGTGTCCGGCTGCCGGGCACGCCCTCGCCCCTTGAGGTTCTGCAGCGTTTCGGCGTCGAGCAGCTCAAGCCCGGTCGGGGGAACTATGTCCGCGCTGGCGCGACGTCTGGCGGCAGCTCACCGCCCAAACGGTCCGCCAGTTCGAGTTTCAGGACCTTTCCGCTGGGGCCGAGCGGGAAGGTGGATACGAACTCCACGCGGCGCGGGTACTTGTACGCGGCGAGCACCCCTCGCGACCACTCGATGATGTCCGCCGCCAGCTCGTCGTCGGGCACGATCTCCGGTCGTGGGATCACGACGGCGCACACCTCTTCGCCGTGGATATCGTGCGGGAATCCGATCACCGCGACCTGTGCGATGTCCGGGTGGCGTCTCAATGCGTCTTCGACTTCCCGCGGGTAGACGTTGTAGCCGTTCCGCAGCACCATGTCTTTCTTCCGGTCGACGATCGACAGATACTGCTCGTCGTCCTTCACGCCGAGGTCCCCAGAGCGGAACCAGCCGTCCACCATCACCTCAGCGGTTGCCTCCGGTTGGTTGAGGTATCCGGCCATCACGTTGTGTCCCCGGATCACGATTTCTCCTACCTGTCCAGCGGGCAGGAGTTCGATCCGGCCCTCCAGATCAGCTCTGGCGATCTCCACGTCGACTCCCCAGATCGGCCGCCCCACCGTGCCGGGCTTGCACGGCCAGGTTTTCTGGTTGTAAGCGACGACCGGTGACGTCTCGGTCAGTCCGTATCCTTCGAAGATCGGGCATCCGAACGTCTGCTGGAATTCCTCGAGAACCGCGAGCGGAAGCGCGGAACCGCCGGAGAACGCCCGATCCAGATGTGATGTGGCTCCCTTCGCGCTCACCCTCTCCAGGAGCGCGATGTACATGGTCGGAACGCCCATGAAGACCGTGCACCGGTGCCGGGCCATCAGTTCGAGGGCTGGGTCGGCGTCGAATCTCGGCATCAGCACAAGGGTGGCGCCAGCCTGGAGACAGGCCATCATGCCGCAGACCAGGCCGAAGACGTGGAACAACGGCAGGCATCCCAGGAGAACATCCTCGGGGCGGAGATCGAACGGGGAGTACATCGTGACGTTGACGTTCATCGTGATGTTGAGGTGGGTGAGCATCGCGCCCTTGGGTTTTCCCGTGGTTCCGGAGGTGTAGAGGACCACGGCGATGTCCCCGGGCTCGCGGGGTACGTAGTGGGACATGGGGGGCACCTGCCGGCCGAGTGCGTCGACGCACGACGTCCCGAGGTCGTCATCGGACAGCACAACGAGCAGGGGAACGCGGGACGGTTCGGCGCTTTGGCGCCCCTGCGCCGAGAACTGGCCCGCGCAGACCAGAACACTCGCTTCGCAGTCACGGAGGATGTACTCGATCTCACCGGTCCGGAGCAGTGGGTTGATCGGGACTGCGACCCCTCCGAGGGCGAGCACCGCGAAGTACGCCACCGGGAAGGCCGGTCTATTAGGCAGTAGCAACGCGACTCTGTCACCGGGCCGGACCCCGTATTCACGTAGTGTTGCCGCAAAACGCCGTGCCCTGAGCCAGAAGTCGTGACAGGTCAGTACGTGGTCGTCGAAGACCACGGCTGGATGGTCGGGCCGTCGCGCCGCGGCCTCCGCAGCCACTGCGGCCGCCGAGAGGCTCATCTGCATCTCCTCGTCCATGGACAGCACTTAAAGCCCAGAGCGCTGCATAGCCCTCAGGCTGACCAGTTCTGGGTGCGCGGAATGTCGAGTTCCCTCCACACGTCGTCGAGCGCTCGGGCAAAGTGCTCCACATCCTCCGGTGTGTGGGTGGCAGAGGGCGTGACACGCAGTATTTCGCGACCGGCGCGGACACTGGGGGCATTGATGGCCGTCACATAGATGCCATGGTTCTCCAGGAGCAGCCGGGAGGCTCTCTGGCAGAGACCGTCATCACCCACCATGACGGCGACGACGTGGGATTGGTCAGAAATGAACGGGATATTCTGCCGTACAAGGTGTTTGTGGAGGGACAGGGTGTTCTCGCGCAGCCGCCTGCGCTCCTCGTCGGAGGAGCGCAGGTGCCTGACCGCGGCGAGCGCTCCCGCGGCGACAGCAGGAGGAAGGGAGGTGGTGAAGATGAACGACCGTGAAAAGCTGCGGACCGTGTCGATCAGAGGGGACGGTCCGGCGATGTAGCCCCCAGCCGTGCCGAACGCCTTGGCCAGGGTCCCCATGATGACGGTGAAGTCGCCGGCGAGCCCTTCACGGGCCGCGATCCCGGCCCCTTCGGGCCCGTACATGCCCACCGCGTGTACTTCGTCGTTGTACGTGAGTGCGCCATAGCGTTGTGCCATGTCCACGATCTCGGCGAGCGGTGCTGTATCACCGGACATCGAGTAGACGGACTCCAGGACGACCACCTTGGGGCAGTCAGGGTCGGCGGCTGCCATCAGCTCCTCGAGGTGGCCTGCGTCATTGTGTCGGAAGATCCGCTTCTCGGCCCGGCTGTGGCGCACTCCGTCGATGATGGAGGCGTGGTTCAACTCGTCGGAGAAGACGATAGTGCCGGGCATGCGGCCGGCCAGGACGCTCAGGGATCCTTCGTTCGCCCCGTACCCGGAGCCGAAGATCAGCGCGGACTCCTTGCCGTGGAGCCCAGCGAGTTCCTTCTCCAGCTGAACGTGGTAGGAATTCGTTCCTCCGATGTTCCGCGATCCGCCGGAACCCGCCCCGTACTCGTCGAGCGCGGTCTTCATCGCATCGAGGACGAGCGGATGCTGGCCCATGCCGAGGTAGTCATTGCTGGACCATATGTTGACCATCAGGTCGGTGGCCTGGTGGTGGTCCCGCACGAGGGCGCTGGGGAAATTCCCCGCACACCGGCCGATCTCGAGGAACTCTCGCCTCTGGTCGGCGAAGCGTTTCATTTCCTGGGAGAAGAAATTCAATTGCTTGGTCACCGATGCAACTCACCTTCTACATGACCGTGGAACGGCCTTCAGGTTCCGACGGGAGCGCCGGGAGAACGGTGCCTGAACCGGGCCCTCAGGTACGGGTCGGATGGCGGGGCCCAGGGGCGAAGGGGCGTGGGCGCGTCACCGATCCGCCTTTCTGGTCCGCCACATGTGGCGCAGGCGGGACCTGTCCGGTTTGCCGGCAACATTAAGCGGCAGTTCGGAGAGCATCAGGATGTCCTCAGGCATGTGGGCGTCCGACAGGCGTACCCGGAGGTGCGAGCGGATGCTCTCTGCGCTGACCTGGCCACCTGGCTTTTGCACGACCGCTGCATGTAGGTGCTCGGTGTTACTCTCGTCGCGGACACCGAAGACCGCTGCGTCGAGAACGCCCGGAAGGCAGAGCGTCTCACGCTCAACGACCGCGGGGTACACCTTCACTCCTGCGGTCTTCACGATGTCGTCGACCCGGTCCAGCAGATGCAGGTACCCTCGCTCGTCGAGGTATGCGATGTCGCCGGTCCGGTACCACCCGCCGTGCAGCACCCGGGACGTCTGCACAGGATCGGCGAGGTAGCTGTGCATCGTACGGTGCGACTTCACCACGACCTCCCCCTTTTCGCCCACCGCCAGCTCCCGATCGGATCCGGGGTCGCAGATCCGGACACTCACGCCGGGCAGCGGGCGGCCCACTGTGGAGAGCAGATCGGAGTCCTTGTGCTCGTCTGGTCCAAGAACGCTGATCGAGCCGCATTCGGACGTCCCGTAGCCCTGGGCCAGGACCGGCCCGAGAACGCGCAACGCCTCTTCCAAACGAGCGGGGGCTGCGGCGGATCCGCCGTAGATCACCCCCCGCAGCGAGGACAGGTCCGCAGTCTCGGTGCGGCAATGATCGAGCAGCCGGTACAGGAATGTTGTGGCCAGGAACGCCTCGGTGATCCGGTCCGCCTCGATCGACCGGAGGACAGCTGCGGGGTCGAACTCCTCCTGTAGATAGACGGTACCGCCGGAGATGAGAGCCGCGTCGACCATCGGCCCAGCCGTCTGTTCCAGGGGGGTGGCGCAGAGCATACGTACCTGCTCCGGCAACATGAGCAGGACTCCGGACACACTGTTCTCCCAGACCCTGGCCGGCAGCTGGATTCCCTTGGGCCGGCCGGTGCTGCCGCTGGTGAAACCGATCACCGCGAGGGCCTCGGGATCCCCGTGGGCGAAGTCGCCTGGGGGTGGTCCATCGCCTGGCCTCACCCGGGTCGTCCCCGCGGCCTGCACATCGAAGCCGACGAGTGCGATGGGCCGTCGTGCCCGTTCACACAGCGCTTGCGCCCGTGCCTCGTTCTCGAGATCGGTGAACAAGACGCCAGCAGACGTGCTTTCCAGGATGTCGAGCTGGGCCTCGGTGGTGAGGGTCACGGCCGTCGAGGCGGGGTTCGTCGACCGAATGCAGCACACGGCCGCACCCAAGAGATTCGCGGCATAGCGAGCCATCAGCATCGCCGGGCTGTTCGGTGCCACCAGAACGCTGACGACACCACCGGGTCCGACGCCCAGACCGTGAAGGGCGGTGGCAAGACCTGCCACGGATCGGACCACCTCGCCCGCGGTAACCACCCGCCCCCTCCACTGGAGGACGGCACGATCCGGGTCGGTCGCCATCGCGGACATCAGCCGTGAGAGGTAGTCACCTCGTTCTTCCCACCAGTCAACCGCACTTCGCATCATTGCCTCGTTTCGTCACAGCAACCGACCGGTCATCGAGTGAGGGACCGCCCGCGGGCACAAAGCGCCTTGGCTAAGACGTCGCGGCCGTCCGCCGCAGGCACTCCGGGGGACCGCTGGAGCCGGTCTGCCACAGGACCTGTCCACGCAGAGGGCCTCATGTCAGGCCCCGTCGGCGTGCGCCCCCATGCGTACCGGCAACTCACTCACCCCGCGGATGAGGAGATTGACGCGCCAG
This sequence comes from uncultured Streptomyces sp., assembly GCA_946480485.1. The sequence goes on from CAMLJW010000318.1 coordinate 6,197, forward strand.
GGCAGTTCCTCCACCGGGCGGACCAGACTCAACTCAGGGAATCGCGCGAGCAGGCGACCGATCCCGACACGAGCCTCGATCCGCCCGAGAGCGGCCCCCAGGCAGTGGTGGATGCCGTAGCTGAACGACAGATGCGGGTTTCCGCTGCGGTCGAGGCGGAACCGG
>CAMLJW010000319.1 GCA_946480485.1 uncultured Streptomyces sp.
CCGGGCGACGGACACCCCGCCGAGCAGGTTATTTCCGGCCACGGTGACGCCGCCGTGGTCTCTACGCCCACCCATGCAGCGACACCTGGCGGCCGTCGGTGAGGTACTGCTGAAGTGCGCTCGCGGTGGTGTCCACGAACTCCTCAGGGATGGCGTCAGTTTCCACCCAGCAGACCTGGTCGTGCTTGCGCGGCTCTCGGTTCTCGGGTTCGCCGGTCCATTCATGGGCGGCGAAGACGACGGTGAGGAAGCCGTTGGGGGCTTCGACGCCCCAGGCGCCGTGGATGATGTGGGCGACCTTCAGGGACTCGGGCTTCACAGTCAGTCCGGTCTCCTCGTACAGCTCGCGTACGGCGGTTTCGGTGATGGGTTCGCCGGGTTCGCTCTTGCCGACGGGGAGGTCCCACATGCCCTGGGCGAACTTGGCGTTCTGGCTGCGCTGGAGGAGAACGACGCGGTTGGTGGCCTGGTCGTGGACGATGACGGCGGCAACGAGCAGGGTCATCGATTCGAGCGCGGGCTTGAGAGCTTTGGGCTGGTCGTCGGTTGTCCGCTGAGCCACGGCTGGTGTCCCTTCGTCGGCCGGTTGGTGGGCAGCTTAGGCCAGCGCTTCGCGTGCGCGGCGGGCAAGTTCGGCGGCTCCGGGTACTTTGCGGCGCTGGTAGATGGACAGGGTGGAGCGGAGTGAGGCGATCGCCTTGCGGGTGCGGTCGGAAGTCATGCCCTCCATGAGGGTCAGGGCCTGGGACCACGCGGCTACCGCCTCGTTGGCGCGTGCCTGAGCAGCGAGGCTGTTGCCGAGGTCGGCGTAGGTGAGGGCGTGGACACGCTTGTACTTGTCAGGGTCCCAGCGGATCAGGGCGTCGCGGTGCTGCTGTTCGGTGCCGATGTGGTCGGCAAGGTCGGTGAGAGTGCGGGCTGTGTGGCTGGCGACGGTGCCGGCGGCGGGGCCGCTGACGCGGGAGTAGCTGGGCTGGGGGCCGTCGTCACGCAGGAGAGCGTCTTCGGCAGCGAGCAGGGCTCGGGCCGCTGCGGACTTCTCGTCGGTGGCGGCGTAGGCGCGGGCGTGGGTGATGTGGAGCAGCGCTTCGGTCTGGCCGTCCACGTGGCTGAGGCCGCGGGTGAGGGCGCCTTCGACGAGGTCGACGCAGTGTTGGGGTTGCTTGAGGCTGAGGGCCTGGTGGGCGAGGGCGCGCATCATCCAGGCGGCGTGGCCGTGCGGGTCGGCTTCGCAGGCGAGTTGGTAGCCGACCTGGTAGTAGCGCTGGGCAGCGCCTTCATGGCCGAGGTCGTGGTGCTTCCAACCTGCCAGGTAGGCAAGTTCTGCGACCGCGCCGAAGGCAGCCTGCCGTAAGGCTTCGTTCGGGAAGCGGCCCCGGAGCATGGGGGCGGCGGTGTCTGCGAGGTAAGCCGTGACAGTGGTCAGGCCGTGCCCGCCACCGAGGCGTTCGTCGGCGGCGCTGAAGGCCGTGGTGATCTGGCGTACCACGTCGACGTCCTCTGCTCCGACCACGGACGTGCCGGTGCGAGCGCGGAGCATGCGGGCGGTGGCCTCGTGGTCGTGGGCGAGAGGCATGGCGACGCCAGCGGTGGTGAAGGTGGCTACCGCGAGGAAGCGGCGGCGCTCGACGTCGGCGCGGCCCAGGTCGGTAGCGGCCAGGACGGGATCCCTTTCGTCCGGCCCGTCGGCGTCTGGCGTGCGTAGGCCGATCTCGGTCTGGGTGATGGTGCGGCCTGCCCGGCGGGACAGTGCTTCGGATAGGTACTGCCCGGTCCGTCCGGTGGGCTGGCGGGTGCCGTTGACCCAGTGGGAGACGGCCGACTTGTTGGTCTGGAGGATCTCGCCGTTTTCGGCCGCGATGCGCCGGACGTCCCTTGCCAGGGCGTCGTAGGTGCAGCCGGTCGCGTCGATGGTGTCGCGTAGGCGGGAGTTGGGTTCTCTCGGCGCTGCCACGCTCGCCTCCCGTCCGGGGCTGTAAACCGCGTATACCGCTTCAACTTCCTCTCACCGTACCCACTGTGCGTGACGGAGGGTTCACTAATCATCAGCCGCCCGGCCCCGGTCCGACACCGTGACCAGGCTCCCCCCTTCGGCCGGGCGGCCCCGAAGTTCCGTACGCCTACACCGGGTTCGGGCATTCCTGTGCCCGAACCCGGCCGAACAGAGACGGAGACACGGTGACCACCATCGACACCACGGCCATCACGGTCGAGCTGCCCGAGGCGTTCGACGAGCGCTGGAGCCGCCTGCCCGGCATCCAGGTCGACGGCCGGCGCATCACCATCGACCCGGCCGAGTACTTCTTCCGCTTCGAGTCCAACACGTGGCTCGTCGCCGACTGGGAGCTGGTCAAGTCCCAGCTCCTGGGAGCGGAGGAGACGACCGAGAGCGCGGTCGAGCAGCTCGCGCTGGAGTTCATCAAGAACCACACCGAGTCCACCTCGGACGCCGCCCGCGTCCTCGCCACCGCCTACGAGGTGTACGCGTACCTCTTCCGCAACGAACACCTCGCCACCCTCGGCCTGCCGCAGATCACCGCCGACCACCTGCGCATGCTGCGCCAGGCGGCCACGCTGATGGCGCTGAACAAGGTGGAGCTGGACGGGCACATCTCCAACGTCGGCCCGTGCTGGTTCTTCCCCGCCGCCACCTCCGTCGTCTTCGACCTCGACGACGAGATGGGCGGCATGCTCGACGAGGTCTACCACGGCGGCTGGTTCAACGAGCACCGCCGCATCGAGTCCATCAAGGCCCACGCCGCCCTCGGCGGACGGCTCGTGCACGGCTGCCAGTCCGTGCCGGACCAGTCCGGCGGTGTCGTCGCGCCCTACGGTGCCTCGATGGCCACCTTCCGCGACGACCTCGCCGCCTTCAAGGCCGGATGGATCGAGCAGGTCTACGCCCACCGCGTGCCCCCGGCCGCGTAGCACCAACGACCCTGGCTCCGGGGCGAGCAGTCGCTCTTCGCCCGCCCCGGATGCCACCAATCGCACTGGAGCCCCCTATGGACACCACCCTCAACGCCGACCTCCTCGACAACCTTCTGACCATCGCCGGCCAGTCCGCTGCGGAGCGCGAGGAGGTGCGCGTGTGGTCAATGTCCGGCGTCGAGCGCCTGACCTTCGCTGACGGCACCACCTGCATCTTCAAGTACGCCAAGAAGCCGTTCGACAGCGAGGACCAGGCACTCCGGCTCGCACGCACCCTCGGCGTCCCGGTGCCTGCCGTTCACGCCTCCGCAGTCGTGGACGGCTGGCTCGGGATGCTGCTGGAGGACCTCGGCCCCGCCGCCCGCGAGGCCGACGACCTCGACGGCGCTGCCGCTGCCGTGGTCCTGCACCGAACCCGCACGGCTGCCGCCCTGCCCGTCCTCGACCAGGAGCGGCTACGCACCCTGCCGAGCCGGGCCCTGGAACACCTCGGTCGACTCCGCAAGGCCGAGCGGTGGCAGGACGCGGACGACGTGGAGGATGCGCTCGACCGGATCGCACAGGCCGCCGGAGACCGCTCGGCCGACGCGACGGTGGCTCCGTTCGGCTGGGTGCACTCCGAGTTCCACCCCACAAGCCTCCACATCGGCCGACACGGCTGGCGGCTGCTGGACTTCGCCCGCACCTTCACCGGCCCCGGCCTGCTCGACCTCGCCAGCTGGCACGGCACCCTCGACACCCCCGACCCCGTGCGTCTGCGGGTCTTCCTGGACACCTACGTCACCGAAGGCGGCACCCCCGACGCCCTCGCCGAACGCGGCGGCCTCCCCGCCGAGAAATGGGCGCTGGGCTGGCACCGCATGTGGGCCGTCGAATGGTTCATGGAGCAGTCCTTCCGCTGGATCAACGACCCGGCCACCGACCCCGCCTACATCAAGGCCGTACGCCGCCACCTCACCGACGTCCTCCACTTCCTGGAGGTCTAGGTGCTCGCCCACGCTTCCCCCTGGTACGTCCACGCGCTCCAACGCACCACGGCCAGCCCCGCCGAGCCGCGGACCGTGCCCGCACGGATGGAGTGGACCACACGTCCGGGCAGCGGGCCCGGCGCCGAGATCCTCGGCCCGGACCTGCGCCGCAAGCGCGTGGCGGAACTCGGCTGCGGCCCCGGCCACAACGCTGCCTACCTCGCCACGCGCTACGGCGCCCAGGTCACCGGCGTCGACCTTGTCGGCCTCCAGGTCCGCCGAGCCCGCTCGCACTACGGCCGACTGAACAACCTGGCCTTCGTCGCCGGCCACGCCCTGCATTACCTGCAAGCCTCCGACGAACACTTCGACGCCTTCTACTCCGTCTTCGGAGCCATCGGACTCGTCGCTCCCGAGCTCCTGCTCCCGGCCATCGCCCACCATCTCAAACCCGGGTGCACCCTAGCTTTCTCCGTCCCTCACCCTCAACGCGGCGGCCTACGCCCCGCTGCCGACGACCGGCCCCGCCGCGATTACGTCACCCTGCCCGACCGCACCCGACTACCCATCGTCCGCTGGGACTTCGACGCCGTCCGCTGGGAAAAGCACCTCGATCGCGCCGGCCTCTGGCTCACCTCGGCCCAGGAGTTCCACGACGCCCGCCACGGCCGCTGGCCCACCACCCTGCTGATCACCGCGCGCAAGCTCTGACCCCCACCCCTGCTCCCCTGGGAGAAACCCATGCGCCCGCCCTACCTGCTCCTCGACGTCGACGGCGTCCTCATACCCTTCCCGGACACGGAAGGGACCAGCCCGACCACCCACGCCCGCCACAACGTCGTACCCACTGGCCACACCGCCGACGACCCGGTCGCCATCTGGCTCAACCCTGCGCACGGCCACTTGCTCATGCAGGTGATGCAGACCGGTCTGGTGACCCCCGTCTGGTGCACCAGCTGGCGCCAGGACGCCAGCACGATCATCGGCCCGCTCCTCAGCCTCCCGCCCATGCCGTATGTCGACCTGCCACGTCCGCAGATCACGACCAGCCACCCCAATGGCTACCTCTGGAAACGCGACCACGTCGACGTCTGGCTCGGCGACGCGCCCGTCATCTGGATCGACGACGACTTCACCAACCTCGACCACGAATGGGCCGCAGAACGCACCGGCCGCGGCCACGCGACCGCGCTTGTCCAGCCTGATCCCCACGTTGGGCTGCTGGCCGAGCACTTGGTCGAGGTCCTGGCGTGGGCCGCGCTGCTGCCCGTTGCGCAGACTTACGCCCCAGGAGTTTCACTTGCCACCGAGGGAGCGTCATGAATGCATGACACTCCCTCGTCCCGGCAAGCCGCCGGGCGAGCCGCGCGCCGCGCGGGGTGGAGCTGAACCGCATCGCGAAGTGGCTTGTGGGGCTGCTGGCCGGGGGGCGGTCGGGGGCAGCGGTTTCACTGGTCATGCCTCAACACTCCCGGTGGTGGCGTAGCGTGACCAGTGGTGACGCACCGCCGCGTGCCGGTTGTACGCGACGGAGCGGAAGGTGTACGAGGCGCGCCGCATGACCGGCTCGGGGCGGGTGCGTTGGGCCGGGGAACCGGGCCGGGGAGGCGGTGGAGCCGATGGAGTCGGTGGAGCAGGGCGAGGGTCAGGGCGAGCAAGAGGACGCCGGGCCGAGGCCGGAGGACGAGCCGGGAACGGGCGTGGTGACGGCGTTCGGGCGGCAGTTGAAGCTGCTGCGGGTACGGGCGGGCCTGGAACGGCCGGAGTTCGGGAGGCTCGTGGGCTACGCGGCCCAGTCGATCGCCTCCTTCGAGCAGGGGCGGCGGATTCCCTCGCCGAGGTTCATCGACCGCGCGGACGAGGTGCTGGACGCCGGGGGCGTCCTCAAGGCGCTGAAGGAGGAGGTGGGGCGGGCGCAGTATCCGGCGTTCTTCCGGGACGCGGCGCGCATGGAGGCGCGGGCGACGGCGCTGAATGTGTATGCCGTGTATGCCGTTCCCGGGCTATTGCAGACGGAGGACTACGCACGAGCTGTCTTCCAGATGCAGCGCCCGCTGCTGGAAGACGACGTAATCGAGCAGCGCTTGGAGGCTCGTATGGTGCGGCAGAGCATCTTCACCCGTCGCCCGGCCCCTCTGATGAGTTTCGTCATCGAGGAAGCAGTGCTGCGCAGGCAGCTCGGCGGCCCGAAAACCATGCGCGGAACCCTGGAACAGATCTTGCTCACTGGGCAATCGAGGAACGTGGAAGTACAGGTCATGCCGATCGGACGCGAGGACCATGCCGCGCTCGGCGGCCCCTTCACCTTGATCGACACCGACAAGGGGCATCGCATCGCGTATGCGGAAATCCAGGACGACAGTCGTCTCTACACCGATACCTCATACGTACGTACGCTCGAAGCACGCTATGGCATCCTCCG
>CAMLJW010000320.1 GCA_946480485.1 uncultured Streptomyces sp.
CCGACGGGCAAGGACGTCCAGGGAACCCGATCGGACCGGTGGAGGTCTGACAGGGGGCCCTGGACGTCGTCCGGTCGAGGGGGGACTCATGGGGGGCCATGGGGTCGCATTCACCGCCCTCGGGGCGGGACACGAGGCACCGCACTGCCGTCGAGGGCACCGCGCAACGGTCTGCATACACTGGCCGGCCGAAAGACAGTTCGGGCCGGTCCCGGCAGGAAGCAGAGACGACAGGTGACAGAAGCGATCCTCCTGGTCGGCGGCAAGGGCACCCGGCTGCGCCCGCTCACGGTGCACACGCCGAAGCCGATGGTCCCGGCGGCCGGAGTACCGTTCCTCACGCACCAGCTGGCGCGGGCGAGAGCGGCGGGCATCGAGCACATCGTGCTCGCCACGTCCTATCTGGCCGAGGTCTTCGAGCCGTACTTCGGTGACGGCTCGTCGCTGGGGCTCCATATCGAGTACGTGACCGAGGTCGAACCCCTCGGTACCGGGGGTGCCATGCGCAACGTGGCCTCCCGTCTGAGATCCGGCCCCGACGATCCGATCCTGATCTTCAACGGGGACATCCTCACGGGGCTGGACATCCCGGCCCTCGTCGCCACCCACCAGTCGTCGGGCGCTGATGTCTCCCTCCACCTGACGCGCGTCGCGGACCCGAGGGCGTACGGCCTGGTCCCGACCGATGCGTCGGGCCGCGTACAGGCCTTCCTCGAGAAGCCCCAGACCCCCGAGGAGATCGTCACCGACCAGATCAACGCGGGGGCGTATGTGTTCCGGCGCTCGGTCATCGACACGGTTCCGACCGGGCGGCCGGTCTCCGTGGAGCGCGAGACGTTCCCGGATCTGCTGTCCGCGGGCGCGCACCTCCAGGGCATGGTGGACTCGACGTACTGGCTGGACCTGGGCACTCCCCAGGCCTTCGTCCGCGGTTCCGCGGACCTCGTCCTCGGCCGCGCCCCCTCCCCGGCCGTCCCCGGCCGCTGCGGCGACCGTCTGGTGCTGCCGTCGGCCTCGGTGGCCCCGGACGCGAAGCTGACGGGAGGCACGGTGGTGGGCGAGGGCGCGGTGATCGGCTCGGGCGCGCGGATCGCGGGGTCGACGGTCCTGGAGGGGGCGGTGGTGGAGCCGGGAGCGGTCGTCACGGACTCCCTGATCGGAGCCCGGGCCCGCGTGGGCGCGCGCTCGATCGTCACGGGGGCGGTCGTCGGGGACGGCGCGTCGGTGGGCCCGGACAACGAGCTCCGGGAGGGCGTACGGGTGTGGTGCGACGCCCGGATTCCGGCGGGTGCGGTTCGGTTTTCCTCGGATCAGTAGGGCTGTCCGGTGGCGCCGCGGCTGCACTGGTGACGCTATGAACGACCGATGTCCGTACGTGGCATACGAGGTGTACGGCGGGGCGGCGTGCGGCCGGAGAGCAGGATGAGCCGAGCCGCACGGTGCCGCTGCCCCGCATAGGGCTCCAGCAGCTCCAGCATCACGGAGTCGTCCGCGTCCCGGTCGCCCGCCAGGGCATAGCCCACGATCCCCGGAAGGTGCAGGTCCCCGACCGTCACCGAATCCGCCGCCCCATGACTGCGCTGCACGGTCTCCGCCGAGGTCCAGGGCCCGATCCCGGACACCAGCTCCAGCCGGGCCTGCGCCTGCGCCGGCTCGAACCGCACCGCCTCCTCGAGCCGCCGGGCCACCCGGACCGCCCGCAGGATCGTCGACGCCCGCTTGTTGTCGACCCCGGCCCGATGCCACTCCCACGAGGGGACCTGCGCCCAGATCCGCGGCTCCGGCATGACGTACATCCGCCCCGGCGCGGGCCCGGGCGCCGGGGCGCCGTACTTCCGGACGAGCAGCCGCCAGGCCCGATACGCCTCGCCCGCTGTGACCTTCTGCTCCAGAATCGACGGAATCAGCGATTCCATCACCAGCCCCGTACGCGTCAGCCGCAGCCCCGGCCGCCGATGCCGGGTGAGTGCCACCAGCCGATGACGTGGCTCGAAGGCCGAGGGGTCGTCCAACTCCCCAAGTATCATGGGGAGTTGATCCAGCAACCAGTCGGCCCCCGGCCCCCACGCCTTCCCTTCGGCCACCCCGTCCCGCATCGAGACGCGCAGGGTCCCGGGCCCCACAGGCGTACGGCTGGCCCGCCACACGGCCCCGTCCGGTGTCGCACAGAAGGTCGGATCGGCGGGGCCGCGCCGCAACGGGCCGAGCACAAGCCCGAGATCGAGCGGCCCGGGCGGCGTGCAGTTCCGCGTACGCCCGGCCGTCGGGGGATCCGCGGCCGGGCGCGGTACACGCCCGGACACGGCGACATGGCCGCCGCGTACGGGCGTACGCGTGGGACGAGGGGCGAAACGTCCGGCCACGGGATGGGGTCCTAGGTTGTTCGGGGCGCTCGGGCGGTCGGGGCGCCTGGGGGCGCTCGTAGGATTCGGAGCGCTTCGGGTGTCCTCAAGAGAGTAGGCGCTGAGAGGAGGCGCTCCACAGGCCTCCCGGCCGAACGTCAGCGGACCTCGATGAAACACCCGGCATCCCGCTCGGGCCGGGGCCTCGGATCCCCGGCGGGGTGTCCGACGGCGACAGCCCCCATGGGATCCCACGCTTCGGGCAGCCCCAGAACATCTCGTACGACATCCCGGCAGAACATGGTCGACGACACCCAGGCGGACCCGAGCCGCTCCCCGGCGAGCGCGACGAGGAAGTTCTGCACGGCGGCGCCCGCGGCGACCACGAACATCTCGCGCTCGGCCCCGTCGCGGCGTGTATCGCCGTATGTGTGCGAACCGTCCATGACGAGACAGGGCACGACCAGGTACGGCGCGTTGCGCAGCACGTCCCCGCGCCGCACTCGCTCGGCGATGAACTTCTCGCTCTTCCCGTCCCGCCGCAGGTCGGCGATCCAGGCGTCCCGCATGGCGTCGAGGAGCCGCGTGCGCGACTCATCGGACTCCAGGAGGACGAATCGCCACGGTGTCGTGTGGTGCGGCGCCGGCGCGGTCACGGCCGCGGCGACCGCCCGTCGTACGGCCCCGAGGTCGACGGGCTCGTCGGTGAAGGCCCGCACGGTACGCCGCTGGGTGACGGCCTCCCGTACGGCCTCGGAGGTGCCCAGCCGGAACATGTCGTCGCGGGCGCCCCGGACCAGGGCCCGCGTCCCCTCGTCCTCGTCCTCGTCGGTGCCTGTGGTGAACGCGGTGACCGTGTGGGGCAGGCCGCGCGCGACGGCGACGGGCAGCCCGTTGGCCTTGCCCTTGACCAGGTCGCCCGCGGCGGCGAGTTCGTCGGCCGTGGCGACGACGGTGGTGCTGAGCGGGTTCCCGTACGCGTCCGTGCCGCCTCGCAGATCGTCGAGCACCCGCACGCCGGCCGCGCCGATGGCGACATCGGTGAGCCCGGTGCGCCACGGCCGCCCGAACGTGTCGGTGACCAGGACCCCGACGTCGACACCCAGTGCGTCCCGCAGCCCGTCTCGGATCGCGCGCGCGGACGCGTCGGGATCCTCGGGCAGCAACAGCACGGTCCCGGAAGGCGTGTTGGAGGCGTCGACTCCGGCTGCGGCCATCACGAGTCCCTGCCGGTTCTCCACGATCCGCAGCGCCCCACGCCGTGCCACGACCCGCACGGTCTCGGCGTCGATGGCGGCCTCACGATCGACCGCCTCTGCGACCCGCCCCTCGGCCTTGGACACGATCTTGGAGGTGACCAGCAGCACGTCTCCGTCGACAAGTCCGGGCTCAACGGCGGCGATCAACTTCGCGAGATCGTCCCCCGCACGGACCTCGGGCAGCCCCGGAAGTGCCCACACCTGATAGCTGGGCGCGGCAGGAACCAGGCCCGTGCACGCGCCCCACGACCCACCGACCACCGCACCACCGGCGGCCGCCCCGCCACTCGCCGAGCCATCGTCCGTCATCCCGCCGCTCAAGCGTCCTGCACCTCCTTGGCCAAGGTCAGCGCCTCGCGGGCCATCCGGGCCGCCGCGGGGAGGTCGGTCATCAGCAGGGGGACGGCCCGGCAGCGGATGCCGGCAGCCTCCACCCGGTCCACGGCGGCGGCGTCGACCGTGTCGACGAGCCATCCGTCGAGCAGTCCCGAGCCGTAGTACTCGGCGACGGCGGCGGCGGTGGACTCCACGCCGACCGCCGCGAGGACCTTGTCGGCCATGCCGCGCACGGGCGCGTCCCCGACGATGGGGGAGAGGCCCACCACCGGCACCCCGGCATCGGCGATCGACTCGCGGATGCCGGGCACGGCGAGGATCGTGCCCACGGACACGACGGGGTTGGACGGCGGGAAGAGCACCACGTCGGCCGAGGCGATCGCATCGAGGACCCCGGGTGCCGGCTTCGCCTGCTCCGCGCCGACGGGCACGACGGCATGCGCGTCGACGGAGGCCCGCAGCCGCACCCAGTACTCCTGGAAGTGGATAGCCTTGCGCTCGCCCTCGATCTCGACTGCCACATGGGTCTCCACGCGGTCGTCGGACATGGGGATCAGCCGAACGCCCGGCTTCCACCGATCGCACAGCGCCTCGGTCACGGCGCTGAGCGGATATCCGGCGCCGAGCATCTGCGTACGGACGATGTGTGTCGCGAAGTCCCGGTCGCCGAGCCCGAACCACTCGGGCCCCACCCCGTACGCCGCGAGCTCCTCCTTGAGGTGGAAGGTCTCGCCGGCCCTGCCCCAGCCCTGTTCCTCGTCGATGCCGCCGCCGAGCGTGTACATCACCGTGTCGAGGTCCGGGCAGACCTTCAACCCGAAGAGGTGGATGTCGTCCCCGGTGTTCCCGATGACCGTGACGTCCGCGTCCGGCGCGGCCTGTCTGAGGCCGCGCAGGAACCGGGCGCCGCCGATGCCGCCTGCCAGAACCACAATGCGCATGAGGTTCAGTCTTGCAGGCGGGTACGACAACGCGTCAGGCGGTCACGACATCCTCGGGCCCGTGCGGGTGCGACGCGGCGCAGTGGGTGGCGTGCATCGGCATCTCGGTCAGACCCGGGTAGTAGAGGTGCAGACTCACGGCTGGTTCCAGCGCGTCGTTGACCACCTCGTGCACATATCCGGGCGCGAACACCCGCTGCGCGCTCGCACCCAACGCACGCGCGCCCCGCTCGGTGTGCTCGGTCAACGTGCCGTCCAGGACGGTGAGTACGCCGGACGAGCGGCCATGGTCGTGCGGCCCGCTGCCCTGCCCGGGGACCCAGGAGAGCAGCCACACCTCGTAACCGGGGCCGGTGCGCAGCCGGTGGTACCAGCGGGAGGTCGCGTCGTACTGGACGAGGTGCTCCCACTGGGAGCGGTCGGCGGCGATGGAGCGGGCGAGGCCGACGAACTCGGCCACGGTGGCCGGATGCTCGCGCGGCGCCTGGAGGAGGTGCGGGACTTCGAGGATGTCGCCGGCGATCTGAAGGTCGCTGTCGCTGTTCATGGGGTGCGGTGGTTCCTCGGCGGAAGAGTGTGCTGAAGGTGGGGTGTGCGCGTACCGTCCGCCCGGGGCACGGGCGCAAGGGGGCGCCGGTACGGGCGGCAGCAATCAGTGGCCAGGCCTCGGGGCCTGGCGGCAGCCGGAGCGCGGTCGGCTCAACAGCTGCGACAGGAACAACGACAGCTACAGCGAGCGTGGGCAGCACCGAGGGACCCGGCGGTGCGGGTCGAGGTGAGTGCCAAGTTCGCGAGCATGCCCACTAGGACACCGGTTCACTCCCTTCACTGTCAACCTGATGTCCGCTATGTGGGCCATGTTCACCTCATCCGGTTCCTTGGTGAGGGAAAGGTTTGTCCAGGTGTCCGCTGGGATACATGGCGCACAACCGGGCCCGCAAGCCTCGTTGCGATCCCGTGATCGGAATGTGATCCCCTTCGCTTCGGGTGTTGCGTCGGAACGAGATCGAACGGCCGGGCGTCCTCGCCCGTATAAGCGTTGTGTGGGGCGTAGCCCCGGCTCGGCCACCTGATACTGTCAGGGTTTATGGCGATTTGAGCACTTTCCGCATAGCCTTGGTTCCGGAGAGTGAATAAGGGGCCTAATAGCAGATCTCGGCTTGACTCGCCCGGAGCCGCACACTTGTAATTTCACTCGTGTTGTTCAGCCGAAATCGGTAACGGCAGCATCGCGGGACGCGAGACGGACGAGGGGCGCACATGACCGAGCTGTTTCAGGAACTGCTGGTCGACGAGGCCGACGAGGAGCTCGGCTGGCAGGAGCGGGCGCTCTGCGCCCAGACCGACCCCGAATCCTTCTTCCCCGAGAAGGGCGGCTCCACCCGCGAGGCCAAGAAGGTCTGCCTCGCCTGCGAGGTCCGCTCCGAGTGCCTCGA
>CAMLJW010000321.1 GCA_946480485.1 uncultured Streptomyces sp.
AGAAGGGCAACCCCTGGGGGCTGGCCAAGAAGCAGCGCCTGGAGTGGACCAAGGAAGTCGACTTCGAGGTGCCGGTCGTCGGCAAGGACATCGAGGATCTGTCCGGAATCGACTATGTGTACTGGGTCGGGTGCGCGGGTGCCCTGGAGGACCGGGCGAAGAAGACCACCAAGGCCTTCGCCGAGCTGCTGCACATCGCGGGCGTCAAGTTCGCGATCATGGGCGGTGACGAGAAGTGCACCGGCGACTCCGCCCGGCGACTGGGTAACGAGCCCCTCTTCCAGGAGCTCGGCATGGAGAACGTGGCCGCGCTGAACATGGCCTTCGGGGAGGACGACGAGGACCCGGCCACCAAGAGGCCCAAGTCTTCGAAGAAGATCGTCTCCACCTGTCCGCACTGCTTCAACACGATCGCCAATGAGTACCCTCAGCTCGGCGGCGACTACGAGGTCATCCATCACACCCAGCTGCTCCAGCACCTCATCGACGAGGGCAGGCTCACCCCCGTCACCCCCGTCGAGGGGCTCATCACCTATCACGACCCGTGCTACCTGGGCCGCCACAACAAGGTCTACACGCCGCCGCGCGAGATCATGACCGCCGTTCCGGGCCTGCGCCAGCAGGAAATGCACCGGCACAAGGAACGCGGCTTCTGCTGCGGTGCGGGTGGTGCGCGCATGTGGATGGAGGAGCGGATCGGCAAGCGCATCAACAACGAGCGCGTCGATGAGGCGCTCAGCCTCAACCCCGACATCGTCTCCACCGCCTGCCCGTTCTGCCTCGTCATGCTGACCGACTCCGTCAACGGCAAGAAGAACGACGGCAAGGCCAAAGAGTCGGTCCAGGTCGTCGACGTCGCCCAGCTGCTCCTCGACTCCGTCAGGACACCGGCCGACGACGAGCCCCCGGCGGGCGGGTCCGAGGCGGAGAGCGAGCCGGAGCCGCAGCCCGCCCCATAACGGCAGGCCGACGCGTGCCACGCCCATGGAGTAGCGACCACGGGTACGGCCTGATTCGAGACGGCCGTGTTGACGGGTGCGCGGTGACCGAGGGAACACGCCGCAAGGGCGCCCCGCGCGCGGCCGGTGCGTGCGGCAGGTCTCTCCACGTCCGGGATGGTGACCTTGCCGCCTCCGGCGAAGGTGCCCTCACGCCCGACGAGATCGGCGTACCGCTGCGGCTGAAGTAGATGACGTCTTCCTCCCGCAAACGACCCGGCCAACGACCAGCAAGCACACCAGCCTCAGTAATTGTAGGAACTCACGTACAACCCTTCCGCCTCTGCACCGGTCTCCTGATCGCCAACCGACCGCACAAGCCCAGGTGAACTCCGGGCAAACGCGGACGTTGCGCACCCCATCGACTGTGGACGCCCGCCAGGCGTCCCCGCATGCCGCAGGAGAACACCGCATGCACAAGAAGCACCTGAGACTCGCCCTCGCGACGGCCACCGCGGCCACGCTGGCTGGAGGACTGCTCACCGTGACGGCCGCCACGGCGACGGCCGCGGACACCGCGGCCACCACCGCGGACGCCGACTTCAACGGTGACGGCCTCGCCGACGTGGCCGTGTCCGCCAGTGGCGCCTACGTGAATGGCAAGGCCTCCGCGGGCGCCGTCACCATCCTCTACGGCGACGGAAAGCACGCCACGATCAGCCAGAACACCTCAGGGGTCCCCGGCGGCGCCGAGACGAACGACTACTTCGGCTCCGACCTCGCGTACGGCGACTTCGACAACGACGGATACGACGACCTCGCGGTCGGCGCCAGGGGCGAGGACGTCGGCAGCGACGTAAACGGCGGCACCGCGGTGATCCTCTGGGGCTCGTCGTCAGGCCTCAAGGGCGGCACCACGGTCGCCGACCCCCGCCCCACCAAGCACGACGGGTTCGGTGGCGTGCTGGAGGCCGCGGACTTCAACGGCGACGGCGAGGACGACCTCGCCCTGGGCACGACGTCCTCCGCCACCGTCGACATCTACCGTGGCGGCTTCGGCCGCACCACTGGCACCACGGGCGGCAGCTACACCGTCTCCGCGGCCGTACAGAGCGGCGACGGCTGGGGCATCCGGAACCTGCACTCGGGAGACGCCAACGGCGACGGCACCGAGGACCTGATCATCAACGGCTACGAGATCGACTCCGAGGACGGCTACAACGCCAACTTCTGGTACCCCGGCTCCCCGGAGGGCATCGAGTCGCCCAACTACCAGAAGCTGCCCGCGGGCTTCATCACCGACGTCGGCGACACGAACAGCGACGGCTACGACGACATCGTCTTCGGGCTCTCCTGGGACGACGGCATCGCCGGCGCGCAGGTGGGCGGCGCCGTCCTGATCGGCCAGGGAACGGCGAGCGGCCCGGCCGACGGCGACGTGCGGACCATCGACCAGGACACCTCGGGCGTCCCCGGCACGGGCGAGGCAGGCGACAGCTTCGGCGCCGAACTGGACCTCGGTGACGTCAACGGCGACGGCCACCTCGACCTCGTCGTCGGCTCGCCCGGTGAGAACCTCACCGGAGGCGCGGACACCGGCGCTGCGACCGTCCTCTACGGCGCCGCCGACGGCTCCGGCATCACGGGCGCGGACGCGAAGTTCCTCGACCAGAACACTCCGGGTGTGCCCAACTCCAACGAGTCGAACGACAACTTCGGCTCCGACGTGCACATCGACGACCTGAACGGCGACGGCCGGGGCGACGTGATCATCGGCACCGCGGGGGAGAACGGCGGCAACGGCGCGGTCTACGCCCTGCGCTCCGGCACCGACGGCTCCCTGTCGGCCTCCTCCGGCATCTACACCTCCACGGTCGGCATCTCGGCCTCGGGAACCCCGTACTTCGGCGCGAACTTCGCCGACTGAGCGGACCGGCCCGAACGGCGGACCGAGCAACACCCCGCTCCGCCGGCCTGCCCGGGACACTTCTTCGGTACGGCCGTGCTGCTCACCGGCCTCGCCAGGACCGCCGAGCCGACCTCCTGCTCAGTGCCGACGGTGAGCACTACGGAAAGAAACCGGCTCCCCGCGTCCTGCGGGCGCCGACTCCGGCGTCACGGCCACGGACTCCGACTCCGGCGTCACTGAGGTGACGTATGAGGGCGGCGATTCCGTTCGCGGTGGTGGTCACCACTGCGGCGGGCTCGTCGCTTTCGCGGAAAAGTACGAGGCTTTGACGGGCAGCGAGTTCGACGCAGTCGGTGTGGTCGCTTCCGCCTGAGAACGAGGACTTCTGCCAGACGGTTTCCTGGGCCATTCGCGTCCTCTCACAACGAACTGACGTGACGTATGAGGGCGGCGAGTCCGGTCGCGGTGGTTACCACTACCGTGGCGGGCTCGTCGCTTTCGCGGAGCCGGAGGATTCCTTGGGAGGCGGCGACCTCGACGCAGTCGGAGGAGTCGCCGCCTCCAGAGAACGAGGACTTCTGCCATACGATTTCCTGGGCCATATCGGGACCTTTCACATCTGCTGTACGAGGCGATGGATGAAGTCCCTTGACTCTACGACCCCCAGCGCGGCGTCCTCCATCTTGTGAAGGACGTCTCGATACCGGTTGAGTTGCGCCTCTGCGTCCAGAAAAACCCCACCGTGCTGGTAATCCGCCAGGACTGTGTCCAACTGCGAGACAGGCCCATCGGCGTACACCAACGGCGTATCGATGCCTGCAAAGTTGTCCACCTCGAACGGCACTACACGAGCCGTGATACGAGGGCGCTCCGACTGCTCAAGGATATACAGCAACTGGTTCCGCGCGGCCTTGGCGTCAGCGGCCCTGGTCCGCAGCGCGGCCTCGTGGATCACGGCTGTATAGCCGACTTCGCCGAGAATCTCCTGGCGCCGCAGCCGGAAATCTACCCGTACGTCGATCGACTCGTCCGTCAGCTTCGGCACCGAGGAGCTGAAGATCCCTCGCATCTGTTCCTCGGTCTGCATCAGTGCCGGGATGTGCATGCTTTGAAACGTTCGCAACTCGGTTGCGTGATATTCGAGTTCGGCCAGATCCAAGTAGCCCGTGGGCACCAACTCCCGGTACTCCTCCCACCAGCCGCGCCCGCGCTCCGTCGCCATGGCCACCAGCGCTTCGACGAGTACGGCGTCCTCAACGGCGTACTCGCCGGCCAGATGCCGAACACGCTCGGCACTCACCCCGACCCGGCCCGCCTCTGTGCTGGACAACTTTGTCTCGGCGATACCCAACGCCCGCGCCGCGTCTCGCCCCGTCAGGCCTGCCCGCTCCCGAAGCTTGCGCAGTTCGGCACCCAGGCGCTCCTGCCGTGCGGTGATGACACTCCTTGCCGGCATGTTCCCCTTCTCTCCCGAGAGTTGAGAACCCCATTATTCCAGTTCCGCTTGCGCGGGGTACATATTTACTCCTACTGTCAGTGACGCGCCGCACACGCTGCGGAAACGCCGGGACCCCCGGAAGCGCACCGCCCCGCCCTGCCATGGCGGCGCGACAATGCCACCGCCCGGACGCCGCCGCGCCCAACTCCGCCAGCCCCTCCGGGAGACGCCCATGCCCTGGGAGTACACCGTCTACATCCCCAACGACCCGCGAGCCGTCCCCATCTGTCGTCACACCCTCCGCGACATCCTGACCACCCACAACCTCCCCGCCCTCATCGAACCGGCGGAGCTCCTGGCCTCCGAGCTGCTCGGCAACGCCATCCGGCATACCAAGGGCCCCGCCGCCCTGAAGCTCAGACAAGCCGGGCCTTCCTTCCGGCTCGGCGCGTGGGACACGGATCCCACGCCACCCACGACCGCCCCTCAGGGCGACGAATCCGGCCGCGGCCTGCATCTCGTACAGGCCTACGCCGACGACTGGGGCTGGTTCCAAGTCAACGGCTCGGGAGGCAAGTACGTCTGGTGCGAGCTCGGCGCCCAGCACCCTTGGTGATCAAGTGGCCCCCGCGTCGGCAGGGTCGGATAATTGCCCATGTCAGCCGCATATCGCCACAACCACGGGAAGGTCGCGATCACCATGGCTGAACACCCGCACGCCGCCCTCGTCCGCAGGGGCTACGACGCCTTCTCGCGCGGTGACATGGACACCCTGCGCGGGTTGATGTCGGGGGACGCCACACACCACGTGCCCGGCAGTCACCCGCTCTCCGGCGACTTCAAGGGCCAGGACTCGATCCTCGACATGTACCGCCGGCTCTCCGAGGAGACGAACGGGACCTTCACCGTCGAGCTGCGCCATGTACTCGTCGACGGCAGGGGCCACGCGGTGTCCTTGCACCACCTCACGGCCGAGCGCGACGGCAAGCGACTCGACGAGACCGGAGGCATCGTCTTCCGGATCGTCGGGGACAAGATCACCGATCTCGACGAATGCATCGAGGACATCGACACGGCGAACGACTTCTGGTCGTGACCAACTCCATGCCGAGGGGCCTCGCGGGCGCGTGCGGAGAGGCCTCCTCCGTGGCGTACGACCAGGGCACCCCGGCCCTGCGCGCCCCGGCCACGGGCGTCCGGGGCGCGGCAGAGGCCGACGACGCCTTCGGCGCGGCGGTCACGACAACGACGGCGACGGCGACGGCATCGGCATCGGCGCGGCCGGTGTGGCGACACTGTCCCCCTGGGGGATGTCACAGCTCGGCCGCAAAAGTCGGGTCCGTTGCCCCGGCCCCGCACGTCACTTGGCGGGACCAGGTACGTTCGATTGCGTGGCTGGATTCAGGATCGGACGCAGCCGGGACAACCGCACCCAGCAAGCGCATCCGCAACAACACCCGCGGCAACAACCGTACGGTCGGCAGCCCCCGCAAGGCGGCCCGTCGTACGGCTATCCTCCTGCGCCGCAGCCGTACATGCAGCAGCCGCCGCAGTACGGCAACGGTGGCAACCGGGGCGACGGCCGGCAGCGGTGGCCCCAGGCGGGCGACCACGGCGAGCCGGAGTACTTCGGCGACCATGATCATGACGTCCGGGGCCCGGACCCGTACGCCGCCAACAACCCGGGCCACACACAGGCGTTCTCGGTCGGCGAGGACCCGCACAACCAGGGCCGTACCTACCGCGCCGGCCAGACGGCGGCGCCCCCCGCCGGCCCGCGTCTGCACTGGAAAGAACTGCTGAGCGGCGTCCTACTGCGCCCGAACCAGACCTTCCTCCAGATGCGCGACTACACGATGTGGGGCCCGGCCCTGATCGTGACGTTCCTCTACGGCCTGCTGGCGGTCTTCGGCTTCGACGGAGCCCGAGAGGACGCGATCAACGCCACCCTCTCCAACGCGGTTCCCATCGTCTTGACGACGGCGGTCGCGATCGTCCTCAGCGCGTTCGTCCTGGGCGT
>CAMLJW010000322.1 GCA_946480485.1 uncultured Streptomyces sp.
TCTCGCGGCTGATGAACACCCACGACGCGACCCGCCTCGTCCTCGGGCTGCTGTACCTGAGCCGAAAAGCGCACGCCACTCCCGGCAGCGGCGTACCGACATGGTCGTGGTTGCTGGGGCAGCCGGCAGGGCGCGGCTCGGGAATCCGCGCTGCCGTGAGCAAGTGTCTGAGCCACTGGCTTCCCCCAACCGACGAACATGGCGCTGACGCGGGCACGAGGAGCCTGATGCCCGTTCCGCCCTCTGGTTCCGAAGGACACCTGCACGCTCTCGTCCAGGCCATCGGTTCCATCCAGCGGGTCGGGCCCCTGCTCGACCAGTGCCTCCGTGACCTCTCGGCGGACCAGGCTGAGGGCAGCCACTACTTCACGCCGGATGACATGGCGCGTCTCATGGTCGGTGCGGCCGTCCCCCGTGACAGGCACAGAGTGTTGGACCCGGTCTGCGGTTCAGGGGGACTGCTCGTCGAGAGTCACCGCTACGTCCGCGAAAGCGTCGGGCTGGACCCGACCATGTCCTTGCAGGGAAAGGAGCAGCACGCCCACACCTCACAGGTGGCCCGCATGAACTTCGCGGTACGTGGGATCACGGCTCACGTCTTCCCACCCGGGGACAGCCTCGCGCAGCCCGAACCCGAGCCCCACGACATCATCCTGGCCAATCTTCCCTTCAACCAGCGCGACTGGGCACCGGAAGACAAGACGGAGCAGGGCGCCCGCCGGTCGCCTTCCCTGGTCCCTGTCGATCCCCGGTGGCTAGAGGAACCGCCGTCCCGAGGGTCCGCCAACTCCGCGTGGATTCAGCACATCGCGCACGCGCTCGCTCCGGCCGGACGTGCCGTCTTCCTGATGGCCGACAGCGTGGCCAACAGCAGACAGCCCGTCACCCGAAGGCTCCGCGAACGCCTCCTGCGTGACGATCTCGTCGAGTGCGTAATCGCTCTGCCACCTCGCGTGTTCGGTCACTCCAAAGCCCCCGCCTGTCTGTGGGTGCTCAACAAGGACAAGAGCGCGCGCCCCGGCTGGGGTGTCCAGAACCGCCGCCAGCAGGTGCTTTTCATCAACGCGCGGCGAGCCTTCGAACCGGTCCCGAATTCGAGAGCGCGGAGGCTGGGCGAGAAGAACACCGCATCGGTCCTGACCACCCTGGCGGCCTGGCGTGGCCTCTCCGAGAACGGTGCTGCGGCCTCGCCGTACAACGACGCAGTCGGCTGGTCCCGGAGCTGCTCCACCAAGGAGATCGCCGACCGCGAGTCCAGCCTGATGCCGACCTCGTACGCCGTGGAGCCTCCTGGACCAGAGCGCGACACACGGAGCCGGGTCGAGCAGCTCAAGCTCAAACTAACCGATCAGTTCGAGCAGATGCGCTCCCTGGAGCTCCAACTGCTGGACACCTTGGAGGAGATCTGATGGAAGCCAATGCCGACCAGGTCGACTCGGGTAAGGCGGCTTGGCAGACGACCTCGATCAAACATGAGCGGATCCACGGGCGCATCTACACCACTTCCGGTTTCCTCGACGAAGCGGCTGCCAATCGGACTGCAGGAGTCGTCAGCTCGACGTTCGTTCAGAACGGCAGGATCTACTCGCCCAGGGCCAATGAGTGTCGGCCCGGTGAATCACCGCCCAGCCGGGCAACCCTCAAGGAGGGCGACCTGGCCGTCGTACTCGTCCGACGGGTGGGCGATTCCGCACTGGTCACCGCCGAGCACGCGGGATGTACAGCGACCAGGTCAATCGGCATCATCCGCGCTGAGCCCCACATAGTGCGGTGGCTGCGTATCTGGCTACAGACACCGGCGGCGAAGGCTCGCATCGACGAGGACGTGACGGCACATGTCGAGCCCACCATCAGCCTCGACACCCTCCACCGCATGCTGTTTCCACTGCCTCCGCCAGACATCATCAACGCGTACCACCGGGCCTTCGGCCTCATCGAGGAGATGACCGCCCTCTACCAGGAGACCGCCCGCAAGGCGGTGGAACTGGCCGACGCCCTCCATGACGACTGGGCGGCGACGATTCCGCCGTGGGAGACACGACCGCTCGCGAAAGTCGCCAAGTCGAAGACGGGCAAAGGTTCCGAACGCTCGCTTCCCCCGTTGCCCACAGAACCCACCACCGACGTAACCGATGTAGTCGCCCCTAAAGATCTCTACGACCTCCCCGTGCCCCATGTCCGGAGGTTCCGTCTGAGCAGTCCAGCGAACGACGGCGAGGTACATCCTCCCGGCACCTTGCTGCTGAGCACCCGCTCCGACGGTGCACACATCGCTGTGCCGAGCCGACCAGCAACACCGCTCAGAGGCGTCGTGGCTGTACGACCTAGTGAGGACGAGGACGGTTGGTGGCTGCTCCACGAACTCAGGAGCAGGAGCAGCGACATCGCGCGGCTGGCGCAGGGCCAGAACGGCCGGGAAATCTCCGCAGGCGCCCTCAAGCGCCTGGAGGTCACCTGGCCAGACCGGTTGACACGCGCCGACTTCCACACGACGGCCGATCCCCTGCACGCCGTGGTGCGACTCCTGGTCGCCAAGATCGCGACGCTGCACACCCTGCGGGACGCGCTCCTGCGCGACATCTCAGCGAAGGCCGGCGTCCTTCGGGAACCGACAACGATGGCGTGACCAGCCGAGCCCTTCAGAACCGTTGCGGCTTCGGCGGCCGATCAATGCCCATCGCTCGCTTCACCACGGGCTATGGCTCGCAGTGTGGTGGCCGAGGTCCGACCAAGCCGAGGTCCATCAGGACTTGTTGAGCCAGTTCGAAAGGCTGGTTGCGGGGGCCGTGGGGTACGGAGGCGGCGGATTCGAAGCCGCGTTGTGCGGCGAGGGCACTGGAGCCCACCAGCCCGGCGAGCCGGCAATGCCGCCAGAGGGGAATAGCCCTGCGGCCATCGACCACGACGAGGTCGGGCCGACGCCAGACGACCAGCGCCCAGGCTCTCCCGCCGGAGTCCGAGCCGGAGTCGGCCCAGGCCCCGACCAGGGGTGCGTCCTCGGCGGCGCCGGCCCTGCCGACCTGGGGCTCGATCCGCTCGGGGAGATCATTTCGGTTCAGTGCACGGACGGCGCGGGAGAGCAGCGGCAGCCAGCCGGAGGCCAGGCGCCTGCCGCGACGGTCCACAGCGTCAGCCGGACGACGAGCATGCGCTCCGGAGGACCCAGGTGGGGAGCGAGGGCGACGAGGCGCTCCACCCAGCGCCGGTATCTACGGCGGACTTCCTGGTCGGCCTGCCGGAGGTCGGGCAGGGCGGCGGTGCTGCTCGCGTCGGCACCGGCTGCCTCGGGTCGTGCTCCGATGCCACAGCCTCGGCATCGTCGAGGGCGGCTTCGATGTCGTCGGTGAACCGCTCGTCCCAGGAGACAGGCAGCAGGTCCTGAAAGGGCGTGCTGGTGTCGGTGGGCAGGGGGAGCCCCATCGCGAAGCGAGTGAGCGAGTGTCCGACGCCTCCGGC
Source organism: uncultured Streptomyces sp. (assembly GCA_946480485.1). Next base: position 3,457 of record CAMLJW010000322.1, read on the forward strand.
GCATTCGTCCAGGTAGCGCTCCCAGCCATCCTCATCGCCGTCCAGCGGGGCCGTCGCGACCGCGCCGCCAGTACGGCTGCTCACGGATACGCCCGCTGGGGCGGGGGTCAGTCCCGTACGGAGAGTTTCCAGGTCGCCCAGGAATCGTTCGGCGAGCCGGGGATCGGTGAACAGATCAGGTGGCCGTGTCGTGGGGGCCTGGGACTGAGCCGGTATCGGAGAGGGGCCGGGCCATGCTGATCTCCAGGCCGTCCGCTACGCGTAGGGCGCCGAGCAGCAGAGGTCCACCGCCGGCGATGGGGCGGGGAAGGAACGGGGCTGTGTGCAGCCGGGCGGCGGGCTCGTCGGTGCCGTCCGGGAGGAGGGTGGCGGGGATGGGGGTGACGATGCCGAGTTCGCAGTTGCCGCTGTCGCCCTGGGAAAGCAGCAGGGCCGCGGCGGAGAGGTTCGGGCTGCCGGTCAGGGCCCACCGCTGCCCCTCGGAGACCCACTCGACGAGTTTCCCGTGGCGATACCGCTGGTCGTTGTCGCTGATGACGCGTCCGTCGTACTCCTTCACCAGGGCGGCGACCGACGGGCCGTCGAGGTCACTGAGTCCGGGCTGGTAGGCGAGGGCGAACTGGCTCGGACGGAAGCGTTCGAGCAGTCGCCGCAGTGCGATGGAGCGCTGGTCGTAGAAGGGCGCGAACACGGCCAGTTCGTCGACGGGCCCCTGCGGCAGCTGATCGATGATCGGCGAACGCAGGCTGCTGACGATGCGGACCTGTGGCGCCGTGGGTGTCCTGTCGCGGTGGAGCCGGTCCAGTAGTGCTGCGACCCGCCCCCAGCGCCTGTGGCACGCCGGCGGAGAACCTCACCTTTTCCGGGAGGTCGCGCAGCCATGCGGACAGCTCCGGAACCGCGGTGGGACTCTGCTCGCTGTCCACCCGCAGAACCGTCCACAGCTCGGCGTTGGCCTGCCAGCCGGCCAGCGTGGTGTTGCCGGAGCCGACGGCGATGGTGGCGTGCTCCGGTCCGGCGAGGACCATCAACTTGGGATGGAACGCGGCACCGTGGGCGTATGCCAGACCGGCGAGGTAGCTACGACCGGCCCGCCGGACGGAGCGGGGATCGTTACGGGCCATGGAGACATCTCCCGCCACGGTGACGCGTGCTCCGGTGGCCTGGGTGACACCGAGGGCGACCTCCTCGAAGAAGCCGAGATCGGCGGTGAAGCTGAGGAAGATCGCTTCTTCCAGGTTCCGCCCGACCGCGCGTTCCTCGTCGAGGATGAGGGCCAGCGGAGAGGCGAACGTAGTTGGCGGCTCCACCGCTCCCGGTGCAGGTGCGGTCTCAGTCAACGAGAACCCTCCCGCTACTGGTCACCGACCAGCGCTGGTCGTCGTAGTGCAGTACGCCGCAGGTGGCCAGGACGGTCCCGAGCTGGTCCAGCCGAAGGCCGACGTCACCACGCCCCTCCTGGCTCGTCCGGTACAGCAGCCCGCCCCGCTCGTGCAGCCGGGTCGGTAACCACAACGTGCCGTCGGCGCGTCGGCGGGCCTTGGCCAGCGCGATCCGCTGCGACCGCACCACCAGGTCGTAGGTGAGTCGGCGGGCGACGTCGCGCAGTTTCATGGGCCGGGCTTCGTCAAGCCGCCGCTGGACCCATTCCGGGCCGAGCTCGACACCGCGCTGACCGAGGAACGCGTCCCGGACCCGACCGGTGAGTTCGTCCACCCGGCGGGCACTGGCAGCGAGCACCCGTAGTTCGGCGAGGGGGCAGGGGATCACCCGCCCACCGCAGGTCGTGCTCCGCGGGCAACGGCGATCCGGTCGTGCTCTGCGTCGCGGGAAGGGAGGACAGGAATGCGTCCGAGGCTGGCGTGGAGCCAACTCCGGGCGGTCGGGATGATGTCCGTGCTCCAGATAGAAGCGCCCAGCGTCAGTGATCTCCGCCTGCCACCTCCCCTTCTTCCGGGGCATGGTCACCAAGCCCCGGTCCCTGAGCGCGCGAGCCGTGACGGCGAGCTCGGGGCTGTCCGACGTGACGGGGTCGGTTCCGCCCCCGATGCGGGTGAGGAGTGCGAGCTGCCGGTCGTTCAACGGAGACCAAGGGTGCATGGCGATCGTCGTACCGTCTCAGGTCTGCCTGGCACAAGCCGTGCAGTGAATCATTCGGGACGCGACGCGTACGCCCGCGCCGAGAGGAGGCAGAAGGCCGCTCCTCGGGGAGCCGCCGGGAGCCGGATCTCGAAGATCACACCCAGTTGGCTCCCAAATGGCTCCCAAAACAGGGCCACAAAGCAAATCAGGCCCGGTTCTGATCTCTCAGAACCGGGCCTGACCTGCTGTTTCGGCTGTCGGGGTGGCGGGATTTGAACCCACGACCTCTTCGTCCCGAACGAAGCGCGCTGCCAAGCTGCGCTACACCCCGATGTCGCTGTTCAGCGGGCCACTCAAGTGGTCTGTGCCGTGGCGACGTCGTTTACTTTAGCCCACCGCTGGCCGGAGACGAAATCCGGTTTTGGGGAGGTTGACGGCGGGGAGTCGGCTCTGTAGTGCTTGGCCGGCCGACTGGTGAGAGGTCGATGCTGCCCGTCGTCGTCGAGGGGGCAGGCTCGAAGCGTTGCCAGGATCAGATGGTGGGCCAGGCCCGCGATCACGACGTAGGGGCAGCACGCGGGGGTGACCGTGGTGGCAGCGGGCGGCGGGTCGTCCACACCCGCCACGCCGAGCGGGTGAGACCCCGGGCCACCAGATGTTGCGCTGGATCGTTGAAGTGGCTCAGCGCGCTTGTACGGGCCTGGAGGGGCCAAGGCATGAGGGGCCTGGAGGGGCCAAGGCATGAGGGGCCTGGA
>CAMLJW010000323.1 GCA_946480485.1 uncultured Streptomyces sp.
CGGGCTCCGCCATCAGCGCCTCGTCCCGGTTCGCGGCGGCGACCAAGGCCAGCACCGGTTCACCGGGCTCGACGGTGACGCCGCCCACGTCGATCCGGGCGGTTGCGAAGCGCCAAGGTGCCACCTTGACCGGGCCTTCGAGGCGGAGCAGTTCCTCCACCGCCGCGGCCAGCGCCTGCGGGTCGGCCGCCACCATGGCTCGCTCGACGGGATGTTCCAGCAGCGCGAGCACCGCATTCGCCAGGAAGTGGGCGGTGGTCTCGTGACCGGCGAAGAAGAGCTGGAAGATGACAGACATCAGCTCGTAGTCATCGAGCCGGTTCTCGTTGCGTGCGATGGCGAGGATACTCACGAGATCGTCGCCAGGCTCGCACCGCCTGCTGCGGATAAACGGGATGAAGTAGTCGCGCATCGCGGCGGTCACCTCGTCGAAGGCCTCGGCCGTGTGCAGCTCCGCGCGGATCAGGGCCCTGCCCCACTCGCAGAATTGGTCGTGTGCGGACTCGGGGATACCCATCAGCGTGCACGCGACCGTCACAGCCAACGGGACGGCGTAGTCGGCCAGCAGGTCGGCCTCGTCCCGCCCCACCAGGCCATCGAGTAGGCGGTCTGCCGTCTGCCGGACAGGGCCCTCCATCACAGCCATCCGGTGCGCGCTCAGCGCGCTCGACACGAGTCGGCGCAACCGGGTGTGGTCGGGAGGGTCGATGGTGAGGAGGTTGCGGCCGAGTAAGTTGACACGCTCCTCCGGCTGGCCCGCTCGGATCGCCGCGCGGACCTCCTCGGTCGTGTTGTCCGGGTTCGCGCTCAGCCGATGATCGGCCAGCAGTGCTCGGACGTACTGGTGGCTCGTGACCACCCAGGGACGCAGTCCGGGCCGGACGGTGATCTTGGTGATCCCTCCCGACGACCGCAGCCGGGCGTATTCGTCCCAGGGGTCCTTCGCCCAGGCGCTCCCGAACGGAGCGGGCAGATCGGCCGGGGCCGTCAACGGACGATCTCGGACTGGGTGCCACCGTGACGGTCACCGATCGCGTCGAGCCGTCGAACGGTCAGCGAGAGGCGACCTGGGTGGCGGACAGACGTTGGGCTGTTCACAGTCATGGGCGGTCGCCTCCGCGGTGTCTAGTGGTCGGATGGCCGGTCGGGTCGCTGGGCTGGCTGGCTCGCACGGCCGACCGACGCTCCGAAGAGCCCGCCACCGAGCTTGGCCGTGCCGCAAGGGCGGTGAGTTCGCTATGAGAATCATGAACGGGGCTAAGGATGTCAAGAGTGGGATCATCCGGTGATCCGTGGCGACGCCGACACTAAATCCGGGCTGGTTCAGAACGACTTCGCTAACGTCCGCACGTCCTTGGTGCACTCCGAGCACCATCTGATGGGCTATCAATTTCCTTCGCGGTGGCTCAAATTGAAGCCTTGACGGCCTCCTTTCCTGGTGCCTACTGTTCAGATCGCCTCGTGATCGCTAGACCGTCAGTATGCAGTCATGGCTGCACCACATAAGTCGTGTCCGCTCCGGCATTCCATGGGGCAATCAGTCCAATTATCGGGTGAACTGGAGGACTCTAGATGAAGCTCGCCACCACCACACTCATCGAGAACAACGCACGCTCGGCCCAGTCCATGCTGCGCGGGTACGGCGCCGCCGGCACCCAGGCCGTTCTCACGCCGGGTGTCTGCTGCTGCTGCTGCGGCGCTGTAGTTCCGGTGGAGTCCACGGCCACGGCGCTCGACTCCGAGCAGGCCTGATCTGATGCAACAGGTCCGGGTGGGTACGAAAGGTTTCCTTGCCCATCCGGGCCCCTGCCCAGGAATGGCCGAATTGGAAGGAAGAATTCAACTGTGACTACCGGCAGGGTCAGTCTCCCTGGGGATACGATCCTCGAATCTGTCACCGTCACGTCGTTTCGGACCCTGAGTCCGGGAATGGGCGGAGTGGGTCTGCGGACCCATGCTCTGCGCTATGAGAATGTGTCCGACGGACGTCTGCCCCGTCCGGCCGAGGAATTCCTGGTGGCTTCCCGAAACCGTCGCTGGGACCGGGAGACCACGCTGTCCGTCGCCGGGGGCACGGCGGACGGGGAGATCGTGTCGCGGGTTCGCTCGGACCGCGAGCCCCGCAGCCTGGCTCCGCTGGTGGCGCTGCCCGCCCCGGTGGCGTTGACCATGGGGCTGACGGACGTGGTGGCTGCCCGTCGCAGTGTCCGCACCTTCTCGGGCGACGCCGTCCCGTTCACGGGGCTGGCCGCGGTCCTGCGGCACACCGCGTCTGTGACGGCGATCGGTGAGGTGGATCTGGACAGTGGGGACACTGTCCAGATGGGGTTCCGGGCGAGCCCGAGTGGCGGTGCCCTGTATCCCGTTCAGACGTGGGTGGCCGCGTTGCGGGTCGAGGGGCTGGAGCGGCGTGTCTACCGGTTCCGCCCCCATGATGACGGCCTGTCACCACTACCCGACCCCGACGGGGACATGGTCGACCGGTTGTGCGCCACGCTGGACGTACAGGACGGCTCGATCGATGTCACCAAGGTGGGTGCGCTGCTGTTGTGGGTGGCCCGCCCGTGGCGAGCCATGCGCAAGTACGGTTCCCGCGGAATGCGCTTGGTCTTCCAGGAGGCCGGCGCCCTCGCGTTGAACGCCGCGCTGGCCGCTACCGCGGCCGGGCTGGGGTCCGTCGACTTCTCCGGCTTCTACGACGACGAGGCAAACGCCGCACTCGGGATCGACGGCCTGTACGAAACACTCGTTCACGCTGCGATAGTCGGCGTTTCCCACTGACCTGGAATTTCGATCTGAGCGCGTGAGCGTACCCCCGGTCAGCCGTCGTTTGCGACGCCCGACACCGCAGGTGTCCCGGCACGGCTCCGCGTTCGAAGGGAAGTTACGTATGGGCACAGGTCCTCGCCTGCGGCGGTCGTTCACGGTGATCGGGCACAGCCCGGACACCGTGGAGCTGCGCACAGGGGTGTGGAATCCCCAGTCGTTCACCATCAAGGACGAGTCGGGGCAAGGTCGCATCCTCAACCTGATTCTCGGCCTGGACGGGTCGTTGACCCCGCGTGAGCTGGCCAAGAGGGAAGGCGCGAGCCGGGCCGACGTCGAAGCCGTCATCGATCACCTGTACAGCCTGGGTGCCATCGAGAAGGGCCCGACCAGCGCCCTCGACGCCTACCTCGACACGGTGGCGACCCTGGGGCGTGCTCCCGACCCCAAGGAGGTCGCCGACCGCGTTCTCCTACTCGGGGATCCGGCCATCACCGAGCAGGTCGGCGCTCTGCTCGGCAACGACCTGGGTGTGCCCGTGGTTCCGGTGGGCAACGATGACCGGCTCTGGACCCGGTTGAACACGATGACCTCGGCAGAACTGCACGACGGGCTTTCCCTGGCGCAGTTGGCCGAGGAGTTCGAGCCCTGGTGCGGGTCGTTCGCGGTGGTGGCCGACCGGATCGTGGAGCCGCTGCGCCTGCGGGCCCTGAACCGCATCGCCCACAAGATCGGGATGTCGTTCATTCACGGGGTAATCGACGGTCCCTTCCTCTTCGTCGGGCCGACCGTCCTGCCGCACAGCTCCGCGTGCTGGGAGTGCTTCGAGACCCGCATGACCATGAGCCTGCGGGAATCCGCGTCCTACCTGGCGTACAGGAACGCTCTGAGCCAGGGGCAGGTGGTCCGGGGCGAACCGCCGGTGCTGCCAGCGGTTCTTGGCGTGCTCGGCTCCCACCTCGCCCTGGAGACCACAAACTTCGTGCGCACCGGCACCACCTTCACGGTGGAGAAGGTGCTCGGCATGTACCTACCCACGATGGAGATCGCCTACAGCGAGGTACTCCGGCTGCCCGGATGCCGTGGCTGCGGCTCGCTCACCGAGCGCGACGACGTCAGCCTCACCTTCGACCCGCGGTCGTGGCTCGATGACTGACATCCTGGACCGTGCCCAACCGGCCGAACGCACGCTCGCCCTGACCGTTCACATCGACGAGGAGCAGCGGGCCGAGACTCTCCGTCGCCGCATGCACAACCCGATCTGCGGACTGCTCAAGTCCATGGGCTTCCTCATCCGGGAACGGGCGGGCGCACGCATGATCATCGGCAGCGGCGACGTAACCGGCGTCCACATACTGAACAACCAGCCGCCGCCACGACCGGGCAGTTTCCACCTCGGAGGCGCCGGGATCGTGCCGTTCGAGAGCCACATCCGCATCCTCGCCGAGACCCTCGAACGGTACGCCGGCCATTCGGCAACGGCGGGCGGGCTGTTTCCGGTGCGCCGCGCCACATGGCAGGAACTGACCGCTCAGCAACAACCCTGCCTGGTCCGCGAGGACCTGGAAGTGTTCGCCCCTGAACAGTTCGCCCAGCAGGGCTTCCCGTTCGCCCCCTTCGCCCCCGACGCACCGATCGGATGGGCGAAGCTTCCATCCTTGGTGGGCGGAGTCGATACGCTCGTTCCTGCCCAATGGTTCCTGCTTGGCTACATCCCCCGGCTCGGCGAGCCCTGGATGGGAACCGCCGTCACCACCGGCACAGCTGCCCACACCGACCCCCCGCGGGCCCTGCTGTCAGCGCTGGAGGAGGTAGTCCAGCTCGACGCCACCATGGGGCACTGGCACGGGGCCTCCCGCAGCATCCGCATCCGGCACGATCGGCGCACGGACCTGTTGCGCCGGATGATCGACCGGCAGCCCGCGGCCTTCGGGCTGGAGCCGGAGTTCCACCTGCTGCCCAACGCCGACCTCCCCGGGTTCAACGTGGCCTGCCTGTTGCGCCAACCCGAAGGCCTGGTGCCCCGTGTGGCCATCGGGCTCGGCAGCGGAGCGGACCTGCTGCAGTCCATGTACCGCAGCCTCCTGGAAGCCGTGGCGGTGCAGTGGCTCGCGGCCTGGCTGGTCATCGAGGAAAAGGCGCTCACCTCCTCGAGTGAGGGACCGGATGCCGGTCGGGACCTGTTCAACCTCGAGGGCAATGTCGGCCTCGCCGCCGGGAACGATGGCAGCCAGGCCGTGGAGGAGCGCTTCAACCACGGCGACCATGCCGACGCATCCGATCTGCCGCCAGATCACCCCGGCGACGTCCGGGCCAGGGTACGCACCCTGGTGGACGCCTTCCGGGACACCGGCAAACGGCTCTACTGGGGGAACCTCACCACGCCGGACATCGCCTCACTCGGCTTCACCGTGATGCGGGTCTGGTCCCCAGACACCCTGAGCCTGTCCCTGCCCGGGGCACCCGAGAGCCGGCACCGTCGGTTCGAGCAGTACGGAGGGTTCTCCCATGCCACTCCTCACCCTTACCCCTGACCAGCACGCCATCGTGCTGGCAGGCGTACTGCTGGCCGGATGCTCGGCGATGCCCCTCTCGTCACACCTACAGGCGCGCTGGCTGAAGCGGCACGGGGTGCGGGCCGTGCCCGCTCACGTCCTGACCCTCGCCACCACGGTGCTGCTGGGGACGCTGTTCCTGGGGCCAGGATGGGTCGTCCCACCGACGCCCAGGCACTGGCTCGGCTCTTCCTGGCTCTGGTGGGGCCTGGCGAACCTGGTGGCGGCGACCGCGGTGTTCGGGGTGGCGGTCCCGCTGGACACCCTGGTCTCCAGGGCGGTCGCCGACAGGCGGCGTCGGAGCCCCGCTCCCCACGCGGTGCGGCGGGCCGAGGGCGCGCGGCGCGTGCGCCCGACCGGTTTGGGCAGCGGCCGGACCACCGCCACCTTGACCAGCCGCTCCGCCGGGGCCGGAGTCTGGGTGCCCACCACCAGGGACACCGACCTCGCGGTCGGCCCGGCCTGGCTCCTCGCCACGGCGCTGGCGGAGGAATGTGCCTTCCGCGGACTGGTGCTGCACTCCGCGCTGGCCGGGCCTGCTTGGGCGGACGCCATGGGTGTGTCTGCCGTGGTGGCAACCTTCGCCTTGTCCCACATCTTCTTCGGCTGGGGGCAGGTGGTAGCCAAGCTGCCGCTGTCGGTCATGGCCACGGCGTCGGCGCTTCTGCTGGGGTCGGTGCTCGCCTCCGTAGTCGGGCATGCGCTCTTCAACGCGTACGCCTGGCATCGTCGTCCACGGGTGACGGCCCCCCAGGCGGCGGTGCGGTCATGACCACGATCCTGCGGGCCCTGCTGTCCCTCGCCGTGATCGTGACCGCCCTCACGGCCGCCGGAGCCGCAGCTAGGACGTGGGGCCAAGCCCGCCGGACTCCCCCCGCTGTCGCGACG
>CAMLJW010000324.1 GCA_946480485.1 uncultured Streptomyces sp.
AAGGCAGCGGCGGCACCGGCGGCGACCTCCCGGACGGCACCTTCGAAACCACCCAGGACATCAACGTCCAGGAAGTCCAGTCGATCAACCACTGACACTCTCCTGCAAGGCGACCAGGCACGTTCTGTACGGAGTGAACGGCCCAGCCTCTTCCCAGCCCGACGCGATCAACGCGTCACACGGCACCCAGGTCGCACCAGACGTACTCACCCTTGCGTGAGCCTGGCAGGGCAGAGCCCGCTCATCCCGGGTGTGGCGTCTCAATCGGTTCAACGATCTCTAATCCTGAGGGGGAAACAAAGAATGCCTTCCATTGATGCGGCTCGGCGAAGGCTTCGACTGACCGATTCTCATGTCAGCGTGTTGGGGCTTCTCGTGGAAGAAGCGCAGATTCCCGACGAACTGGCGCAGGCTCGGGCAGAGTTGCGGGACGCCGGGGTCCTCGATGGCGATGACAAGATCGTGGCCGATATCTATCCCCTCGTCGCCACGCTCATGGAGCCGCACATCATTGCCCGCGTCGAGGTGACCGGTCCGGGGGGCGTCACGCAGAGTGGTGCCGTCGTCGGCGACGACTTCATCTTCACGCACGAGAACTGGCCCGGTGAGGCCGAGTCGGAGTACGTGCCCGCGGAGCCCGAGATGCTGGTGTGGGCCCTGGCCAGGATGGTGGACCTGCACCGGGACTTCACGGCGGGGTCGACTACGACGAGGTGATCGCGTCGACCATGGGCGCGTTCGACGGCGTGATCGCCCGCATGGAAGCGGGGCAGTTGGAGCCTGCGGCCGTGGCCGAGGCGGCGGGCGCACCGGTGCGGATGGCAGAGGTGCTGAGCCAGCTGAACTGCATGTGGCGCATGACGGTGGTCTGGAAGGGAGACGAGACTCAGAAGACGCTGAGCAATGGACTGGCGGTGTCGGCGCTCGCGGTCTGGGACTGCGGGATCGAGGGCTACTGGCTGCGGGAACGGCCCGCGGAGCCGACCGTCGAGGGACAGGTGGACGAGAACAGCGAGCTAAGGGTGCGGCGCGCCTCGGCCAAGGAACTCTGGCAGATGATTACGGATCTGCTTCCCGGCGGAGCACAGCTCGTCTCCACGCAGCAGGCTCAGCCCGCTTCCTGAGGCCGCTTGCGCGTCGACGGCCTGCGTCGACGACGTCGCCCTTCGTTCGCCTATCGGCATCTGTTCTCGTACGCAGCGCAGCACATGATCACGGGGAAAAATGAGCGACAGTTCCAAGCGCATGGCCAATCCGGAGGACATGGAACACCTGGCCAAGCTCTTCGACGGCAGAGGCGATCTGCGGGACAAGTTGGACGAGGCTTTCACCCGAGCGTCCCGCCTCGGTGTGTCGGACAAGCTGATCCCTCTCAAGCCCATGCGGAGCTGGACCGATGACACGGCGATCGACCTTCGTCGGCGTGCGGCCATTCTGCGGGCCGACAAGGGGGATCCCAAGGCGGCTGCGCTGTACGCGGGTTTTACCGCGGAGGAGCTGAAGGGCGCGAACCTTCCGCCGGACGCGATGCTGATCGCGAACGCCTCCGTCGCGAACGGCGATAAGTTCGACACCAAGTGGCTGGAGCGGCAAAAGGGCGAGACGCTCTCGGACTGGATCGAGCGCATCAAGGGTGATGCCGTCGCGAAGGTCACGGGTGACAAGAACATCGGGGAAGTGGTCGGAGATTACATCGACCTGACGGCGATGGTCTCTACGGTTCCGGGCGCCTTCAAGATGGCGGCGATCGGCACGGGCCAGCTGATCTCGCACTTCAAGAGCCTCAAGCATACCGGCGAGGTCAAATTCCTGAAAGCACCTGGCACCACGCTCGCTCAGCTCTTGAAGGGGGAGTCGACATCCCGCTTCATTCCTGCACGTATCAAAGCCCTGGCGGCATCCATTGGGTCACGTACTCCTGCTCCGATCCTCGACGCACTGAGCGGCAAGGACAGTCTTGCTGCTCTTTCGGGAAGGCATTGGGCTTGGGAGGCAAACCTGCTCAAGGTGAGCAAGAACGTCAGTGCTCTGAGTAGGGCAACTGGAGCGAGTGGACTGAGCGCCTTTGCCTCAGGGGCCGGGTCAGCACTGCGTACGGCTGGCTGGTGGCGTGCGGCCGGCGTCGGCGGCAGCGCCGTGTCCACGGTGATCGGCGCCGCTGACCTTGTACAGGAAGGAAACCCTGTCGAGGCCTTTAAGCGGGACAAGGCCGGATACGTGGCGAAGGCTTCCGGCGTGGCCTTCAATGCCTCGATGACAGCAGCCATGATCGCGCCCAACCCTGTCACGATTGGCGCTGCTGTGGTCACGGGTGCTGTCTACGGTGTCGCGACCATCGTCGACAACTGGGAGAAAGTTAAGGAGTTCCCCGGGAAGGTCGCCGACGCTGGAGCTTGGGCAGGAAAGAAGATCAGTGAGGGAGCTGGAAAGCTAGCTGATAGCGCAAAGGCGCTGGGTAGTGCACTTAACCCCTTTGATTGATCCTTTGTGACAGAAGAGGTTAGGGTCGGATAATGCCCCAATTTTCGTTCGAACTTGAACGTTTCACGAACACCGTGACTTCGATGAATCAACGTCACGTGAGCTTCTGGCGAGGTGACGTCGGCGGGTTGGGCCCGGTAGAACTCGTGGTTCCCGCCCTAGAGGTCGTTCCAGTCACCGAACGCGCCGAGTACGAAGGCGCCATGGTGACCGGCGAGAACATTCCGATGTCCACTTTCACAGCCCTTCGGTACGGCGGGCGACCCCGCGTCGCCGAAGGCAAGTTGAACGTCGCGGGGCAGCATGCGTCCTTCACCCGGAAGACCTTGCGGCTGAGCAGAGGCGGCCGGGCACTGAAGATCTGGGCTGTGGGGCGGGAGTACCGGTATCGGGAGGAAGGGAGCCGACGGCATCACGTGTTGGAACGCCCGGAGTCCCGGATCGTCATGACCCGTTCCAGTGGGGCAGCCGACCCGAAGAGTATTTCCGGAACGGCTCACGGGGCTGTGGATTCCGTTGATATCAGTCTCGCGATCCTGTTCGAGGGCGTCTACACACGGAACCTGTCGTTTCGAGGTGCGCTGATCTCGGCTCCAGGTAGATTCCTGGATTCGGTGTCTAAGCTCTCTTGATTTCTGATCAGGTGCGGTAGAGGGTTACCGGCCTTGGTACTGGGCCGTCGTAGCCTGCAGCAGGGCCGCGAGGAAAGCCGTGCGGTCGCGGGTGGCGATGGCGAGCTGCTCGCCCTGCCGGGTGCAGATCACGACGGTGTCCATGCCCATGGGGGCACCCCAACCGCCGCCCACGAGCCGGGGAGCACCCTGGTCGGCGGCGCGCAGGCCAGGTACCGGCGCGTCGACCGTGGCCAGTGAGCCGGCGTACCGCTGAGCAGCCGTGTGGGTCTCGGCGGAGGCTGCCTGGACGGAGGCGGGGTCGATGTCCGCGAGAGGGATGTGCTCGCGGCCAACGCGCAGTGTCTGGGAGTCGATCCGGATTCGGTGGTATATGAACTTCGAGATCGGAACCGCCAGGCAGGGAAGCAACAGCAGCAGGAACAGAGCGCTCAGGCCGAGCCAGATGCCGATCTCGTCGGGGATTGTGTCGATGCCCATGTATCCGATGCCGACCAAATAGACGGCGATACAGATTCCGGACCAGGTTTTGGGCGTCTTCTCTGTGTAGTGCATGTTCCCTCTTCGAGATCGGGGCAGCCTTTTGCCCGCACGCTCACGCGCATGCGGTGCGGGCGTGAGGGCTCGGTGGCGACCGGTGCTTGGGATTCAGCGGTTGACAAACTGGAGGGACTCACCCTGCACGGTCTCGACCACGATTTGGTCCATGCCCATCGGCACGGACCATTTTCCCCCCGTGATCCGTGGCGGCTCGGTCGCACGGCTCGTCAGTCGCAACTCCGCGAGTTCCTCACGCGACCGCGAGGCCAGGGACGCGGCGAACTCCGCATCCGTGGGCTGCTCACGAGCCTCCCGAAGTGAGTCGACGGTCAACGACTCCATCGCGATCGTCGCCCGTCCCACGGTCAACTGCCCGTCCCGAACGTGGATTCGGTGGTAGATGCGTTTGGAGAGCGGCACAACGTTGAAGACAAGCGCCAGAAGCGTCGAGGCACCGACAATGACGAACCAGACCGTGCTGTCCTCGAGAAGCAGGATGCTGCCCTGATAGGCGACCCAGACGGCAAGAACCGCCGTGGTAGCGATCGTCCAGCGCCTCGGCAGCTTCTCCTGGTATACCACCGCCCGCCCGTACGACGCTGTCGCTGGGCCCGCTGCAGAACCGTCCGCGCCGCCCATGACCACTCCCCTCAGCCCCAACCGGCCTTCGTTCCAGCCAGACTACCCACCGCCTGCAACAGCGAGCGAGGGGCGGGGGGGGACGCCTGGCATCGGCGTCTTGAGCTGCCTGTCAAGCCCTGTTGAATGACGCAACGGGACGTCCTGATACATCAACTTAAGTGGCCAGGCGCGTACACACCCCCAGCCGCCTCGATCGTGCGCGTGAGGTCTACGCGACCTCGAGGTCACACCAGACGTACTTGCCGCCATCACCGCCCGTGGTGAGCGGGTACCAGCCCCAGCCGTCCGCAGGCTCGGACCAGTTCCAGGCCGCGCCCCCGCTCGACATCAAGGGCGGCGCCGAGCGGCGGCGCGGGCGGCGTCGGATCCGCGTCCCACGCACCGATCCGCAGCACACCTCCCACCCAGCGCACGCGCAGTGCCGCGGGACCCTTCGTGTGACGTACGGCGTTGCCGATCAGCTCGCTGGCCAGCAGTTCGGCCACGTCTCCGACGTGCGGCAGACCGTGCGCGGCAAGGGCGAGACGCAGGGTGTGGCGGCTCACGGCGACCGCACGCGGGTCGTGAGGGATGCCGAGGGTGTACTCCCAGGCTTCGTCTTGAGGCATGCGTGAACTCCGACTGAGGTGATGTGGATGGGGATGCATCGGCGGGGCAGCGGGCGGTGGCTCTGCCACAGCCGTCATGGCATGACGGGGTGGTGCACTTCCGGGATCCCGGCACTCGCAGCGTGTGCGTCGCGTCACTGACGGTAGGTCCTTAAATGTGCCGCGTCGACGGCAGCCCACCGCCCGTCAGGTACGTGTCGGCATTGAGCTGCGAAAGCTGCGGGAAGCCGCAGGGCTCAAGGGACGCGAGGCCGCCGTACTGCTCGGGGCGGACTCCGTCCAGATGAGCCAGATCGAGTCTGGCATCGCCGGTGTGAGCGAGGAGCGCGTACGACGCCTCGCCGCTCACTACACCTGCACAGACGATGAGTTGATCGCAGCGCTGGTGGCGATGGCAACCGACCGTACGCGCGGCTGGTGGGAGGAGTACCGGGGCTCACTGCCCACTCCGTTCCTCGACCTCTCGGAACTCGAGCACCACGCCACGTTCCGGCGCGACGTGGATTTCCTGCACGTACCGGGGCTACTCCAGACGGAGGACTACGCTCGCGCGCTCTTCTCGTTCACGACGCCCGAACTCCCCGGCAGTGAACTCGACGCGTGCGTGAGCCACCGGATGCAGCGGCGTGTAATCATCGAAGGCCCTCGGCCGATCCGCTACAAGGTGGTTCTCCACGAAGCCGCGCTACGGATCAGGGTGGGCGACCGCGCCGCCTCACGGGAACAGCTCGTCCGCATCCTGGGCTGTCCGAAGCAGATCACGTAGCAGTCCACGTCATCCCGTTCGACCTCGACAAGTTCGCCGGCGCGGGCAGCACCATGGTGTACGCGGGAGGCGCCGTTCCCCAGTTGGACACGATTGTTCGCGACGCACCCCATGGCACCACGTTCATCGAACGCTTTTCCGTGCAGTGGAGGCCGTATCCCTCGACCCGGAGCAGTCGCGCGACTTCATTCACAAGTTGGCAAAGGAACTGTGAGGCAGAGCATGGCCACCCCCGGCAACTGGCAGAAGTCGTCCTTCTCCGGCGGCGTTGAAGGAAACGCCTGCGTCGAACTGTCCGCCACCCCCACAGCCATCCACCTCCGCGAGAGCGACATCCCCGCCACCCAGCTCACCACCACCCCCGCCCCCCTGACCCATCTCCTCCACTCCATACGCTCCGGAACCCTCGCCTCACCCTCGGCGTAACGCCACGGAGTCCCCGAACGTACGGCGCCGACGGGGCAAGGGCTGCGGCGTCCGGTTCCTCGG
>CAMLJW010000325.1 GCA_946480485.1 uncultured Streptomyces sp.
TACGGCGACCACTCGGGTCCGGGTGAGCGCAAGGCCGCCGAGTACGTCGCCGAGAAGCTCGCCGACGTGGGACTCGAACCCCGGATCTTCGAGTCGCACAGGGGCCGCGCCTCCACGGTCGCCCGGATCGAGGGTGAGGACCGCTCGCGGCCCGCACTGCTCATCCACGGCCACACCGACGTCGTACCGGCCAACGCGGCGGACTGGACGCACCACCCCTTCTCCGGCGAGATCGCGGACGGCTGCGTGTGGGGGCGCGGCGCGGTCGACATGAAGGACATGGACGCGATGACCCTCGCGGTCGTACGCGAGCGGCTGCGCAGCGGCCGCAAGCCGCCCCGTGACATCGTGCTGGCCTTTCTGGCGGACGAGGAGGCCGGCGGCACGTTCGGCGCGAAGCACCTCGTCGACACGTACCCGGATCTCTTCGAGGGCGTCACCGAGGCGATCGGCGAGGTCGGCGGGTTCTCCTTCACGGTCAACGAGAAGCTGCGGCTGTATCTCGTGGAGACCGCCCAGAAGGGCATGCACTGGATGAAGCTGACCGTGGACGGCACCGCCGGACACGGTTCGATGATCCACCGGGACAACGCCATCACCGAGCTCTCCGAAGCCGTCGGGCGCCTCGGCCGGCACACGTTCCCGGTGCGCGTGACGAAGACGCTGCGGCACTTCCTCGACGAACTCGGCGACGCGCTCGGCACCGAACTCGACCCGGAGAACATGGACGAGACGCTCGCCAAGCTCGGCGGCATCGCCAAGCTCATCGGCGCCTCACTGCAGAACACCGCCAACCCGACCCAGCTGGGCGCCGGTTACAAAGTAAACGTCATCCCGGGCCAGGCCACCGCGCACGTCGACGGCCGCTATCTGCCGGGCTACGAGGACGAGTTCCTCGCCGACCTGGACCGGATCCTCGGCCCGCGGGTGAAGCGCGAGGACGTACACGCCGACAAGGCACTGGAGACCACCTTCGACGGTGCCCTCGTGGACGCCATGCAGACCGCGTTGTCCGCCGAGGACCCGATCGCGCGGGCCGTGCCGTACATGCTCTCGGCCGGTACCGATGCCAAGTCCTTCGACGACCTCGGGATCCGCTGCTTCGGCTTCGCTCCGCTGAAGCTGCCGCCGGAGCTGGACTTCGCGGGCATGTTCCACGGGGTCGACGAGCGGGTGCCCGTCGACGCTCTGAAGTTCGGCGTGCGGGTACTCGACCGCTTCATCGAGGCGTCCTGAGGGACGAGGACTCCTGAATCAACACGCTGAAATGAAACTCAGGTAATCGTCAGTACGTGCGGTTTCCACTGAGAAGAGTGAATGCGCTCATAAGGTCGTAGCCCCATTAATACCTCCTCGTTACAGGTGGGTGTGATCCGTGAGCAGGATCGCATTGTCGATAAGGAGGAACAATGATCAAGAAGGTCGCCGCTGCGGCTGCCGCTGGTGGCCTCGTTCTCGCGGGTGCGGGAATTGCGGCTGCCGACGCCGGTGCTCAGGGGAGTGCCGTGCATTCGCCCGGCGTGACTTCGGGCAACGTCGTTCAGTCGCCCGTCCACATTCCGGTGAACGTCTGCGGCAACACGGCCTCCGTGATCGGGCTGTTGAATCCCACCTTCGGCAACACCTGCACTAACGTGTGACGGTGTACCTCACGCGGTGAGGGTCTGAGTTCGCGGCCCCGACGTGCGCGCCATGCGCTCCGGGGCCGCGAACATTCCTACGACATTCCTATGGGGCGTGCGCGCATTTCGGCGCGTGTGTCTTCCTGAAGCAACAAGGCAGGGAAAAGCTATGCGACAGGTCACCCGCAAGGGCCTGATGACCGTGGCGGCCGCGACTGGAGTTCTGGCCGTCACCGGCGGCTCCGCAGTCGCCGACTCCGGGGCGAACGGATCCGCCTCGGATTCTCCGGGATTCCTCTCGGGGAATTCGGTGCAGGCTCCGGTGCACCTCCCGGTCAACGTCTGCGGCAACACCGCGAATGTAATCGGTCTGCTCAACCCGGCGGTCGGCAACGAATGCGCCGGCCAGGGCGGCGGTTCCGGTTCCGGCACCGCGTCCGACGGTGGGGCGCAGGCGGTCGGGAGCACCAGTGACTCGTCCGGCATCGCCTCCGGCAACCAGGCGCAGGTCCCGGTGAACGTGCCGGTCGACGTCTGCGGCAACAGCGTCAACCTCGGCGGTCTCGGTAACGCGACCGCGGACAACGGCTGTGGGAACCTCCCGGGCGGCAAAGCCTCCGACGGGAACGAGACAGGAAACGAGACGGGCGGGAACGCCTCGGACGGGAGCGGGACGGACGGGAGCGGGACGGACGGGGATGAGACGGCACCGGCCGGGAGTGGGGAGGCGGCTTCTCCGGGTGTGCCCGGGGACCCCGAGACGCCGGGCCGCGGGCTCGGTGAGCCGCAGGAGCCGGTGTCCTTCGGCGATGACAACCCGAGCGGCGCCGATGGACACTACACGGACACCCTGGCCGACCCGCAGTCCAACGGCACCGCGCAGCTCGCGCAGACCGGCAGCGAGGTGCCGCTCGGCCTTGTGCTGCCCGTGGGCGCGGGCGCGCTGCTGATGGGCGCCGTGCTCTACCGCAAGGCACGGGCCTCGATGTAAGGGACCTGGACAGCGCGAAACGGAGCGGGCCCCGTGGCTGCGGGGCCCGCTCCGTTTCGGCACGCCGTGTCACCAGGTGGCGCGCACCTGGCGGATGATCCGCCGGCGCAACCGCACTCTGCGGCTGCCGTCGGGGTGCAGGCTGAGGCGGTCCAGCTCCCAGTGTTCGTACTCGGCATGGTCTGTCAGCAGGCGAGTCGTTTCCTTGCGGGAGACCCCACGTGGTATGTACACGTCGACAAATTCGTATTCCGGCATCGCATCTATTGTGCGGGCAGAGGCCCTGTACGGATAGCGTCTGCACTATGTCTGATGCTGCGCAGCCCACGGCTGCCGAGGTACGCGCCGCCGCCGAGGCGGTCAAGGCTGCGCTCGACCGCCACCTGGCCGCGGTCGAGCGCAGGTCGGGTGAGGACGACCCGGCCGTCTCCGAGGCTTTCAACCAGCTGGCCGCGGCCGCCGAGGAGTACGACGAGCTCCTCTACGACCGCTATGACGAGGTCACGCCCTTCGAGATTCCCGGTACGGGGGACACCCTGCCGCCGTACACCGGGCCCGAGGAGCCGAACGCGCTGAGCGTGCTGATCCGCCGTGACTACGCCGTGGTGGAGCCGCAGCGACTGCTGGCGCAGGCCCAGCGGGTGGAGGCCGTGGAGGAGTCCGGGGCGGCGGCCGCGGGCTTCGACGCGGCGGCCGGTACCGTGCACGGGGCGCTGGGCGTCCTGTTCGGCGAGTTCGAACCGGACGAGATCGCCTCCCGGCACAAAGAATTCGGTCTGGAGGAGGGCGACTCCACGCTCTGGGTCACCGCCGCGGACGAACCGGCAGAGCCCGGCGAATGGCTGGACGCGCCCTTCGACCAGACCGATCCCGAGCGGATCGTCTGCCGCTTCGACGTCAGCGCCGTCTTCGACGACGAGACCGACGACAACCTCGACGACCGCACCGGGGACGGTCACGATCCCGATCTCGACGGCGGGCTGGACGACGAGGACCTGGAACCGCTTGACGCGGATCGCTGAAGGCTCGGTTGTGGGGCGGCGGTCACCGGGCGAGTGGTCCTGGTGACCGCCACCGGCGTTTCCCGAGGCGCGAGCTCAGCACCCTGCCCCAGCGGCCGGGCCGGCGTGCCGCGGATCAGTCGGCCGTCGGGACCTGTGTCCTGAGCAGGGTGGGCAGGCGGGTGCTACGGGGCTTGGCAGGGATCTCCGCCACCGCGCGGGGCAGGGCCTGTTCTACGCCGTGGACGACGGAGAGATGGCGCTCGGCACGGCTGAAGGCCGTGTAGACCCAGGGTCTGGTGAGGGTCTGCGCAGCATCGCCGGGGAGGACCACGACCGCGGCGGGTGCGCGCAGGCCGACGGCCTGGTGCGCGGTGAGTGCCCAGCCGTGGCGCACGGTCTGCTCGAGGCGCTCCTTCGGTACGACGACGGGGGCGCCCGAGCAGTCCAGGTGCAGCCCGTCGGCGTCGGCCTTCACCACGTGGCCCGGCACCGTACGGCCCGGCGTCGGCGTGTAGGCGATCCGGTCGCCCGGATCGAATCCACCGAAGCGGCCGGGACCGGGGTTGAGCCGTTCCTTCAACGCGGCGTTCAGCGCTCGTGTGCCCGCCGCGCCGCCGTGCCCCGGAGTGATCACCTGGGTCTGCTCCGGCAGGATCCCGAACGCTCGTGGCACCGAGTCCACGACCAGCTGCACGGTGCGGTGCACCGCCTCACCCGCGTCGCGCACCGGGACGATCACCACCTCCTTGCCGGGGGCGTCCACCTGGATCAGCTCGCCCACACCCACGGCCGAGACCAGCTCGCCGAGCGGGCCGGGGTCCGGCGTCCGCGAGGCGACCTGCGGGCACACCCGCGCCGCGAGCAGATCGGCGAAGACCCGCCCGGGCCCGGCCGACCACAGCACCCCGGGGTCTCCACTCAGTACCAGCCGCGCCCCGTCGGGCAGCCACTCGGCCAGCATCGCCGCGCTCTCCACGTCCAGCTGGGGCGCGTCGAGCACGACCAGCAGATCGGTCCTCAGCATCCCGTCCGCGTCCCGCCCCGGCCCTTCCGCGCCGGACAACAGCCCGGCGACGGTGGCCACGGTTTCCTCGGGCCGGCCGGTCGGTTCGCGCTGCTCGGCAGCCGCGAGCAGCGCGGCGAACCGGCGCCGCCCGTCCGGGCTGTGCGTGGCCGCGCACACCCGCAGCCCGAGCGCTCTCGCCGCGGCGACCAGAGCGGCCGGTTCCGCCCGGGAGGCCTCGCCGCCGGTGTGCAGGACGAGTCCATGGCCCGCGACGGCGCGGACCAGTTCGGCGGCGGAGCCCGTCGCTGCGGACTCCCAGTCCAGGGTCGAACCGTCCTCCTTACGCAGCGAGTTGACCACCCGCGCGAGTCCGTCGGCGAGGCTCTCCTCGGCGAGCGCGTACCGCTCCAGGCCGATGAGGACGCGGACCGGCCGCTCCTCGCCCTCCTTGCCCTGCTCGCCCTCATCGGCCTGGTCGTCGACCTGCCGGGACGCCGCGGGGGATCCGGGTTCGTCCAGCGCGTCCTGGAACACAAGGGCGTCGCCCTCGGCGATGGCGCTCTGCACGGCGGCGTCCCGGCCCGGCACCGAGTGCCGCGCGAGCGCTGCGCCCAGTGCCGGGGCTTCCAGGGCGGTGTGCCCGACGAGCGCAGCCTGCTCAAGGAGCCACACGGCGATCGCCCGGCCCCGCCGCTCGTCGTCCGGCCCGCACTCCGCGCCCAGCAGCGCCCGGGCGAACCCGTCAGCCTGCTCGGGCCGCACACCTGCCACACGCAGCAACTGCCAGGGATCCCTGCGCAGTTGATCGTCCGCGCCCTCGCCGAGGGCCACGGCCGCCTGCGGTGCGAGCGCGTCGGGCGCGCCGCCCTCGACGAGTACGGCCCGTACGGCGTCGACGGCTTCGGCCGTCACCGGTGCGGCGGTGGACGAGGTAACGGGTTGCGGCCGGCGCACCGGATCCGGAGCAGGCCTGCGCTGCGTGGGCTCCCACTCGCTGCGGACACTCCATGCGGGCTTCTCCCCGCTCTCCACCGCGCGCACGGCCGCGAGCAGATCGGCCGCCTTCCCGCTCAGCTTCCCGCCACTCTCGACGGGCTCCTTCTTCTCGGCCTTCCGCCGCTCGATCCGCTCCCACGTCTCCCGCTGTGCGGTCAACGCGACCTCGGTTTCGGACAACTCACCGGCCGCGCCACCTTCCCCCTCACCGACGCCCGAGGCCCCCTCCTCAGGGCCCCCACGTTCCGCAGCGCCGCTTTCACCGGCCGCCGCCGGGACTGCCACGTCGTTGCCCTCGACAGGGCCTCGGTCCGCCGCACCGCTCTCACCGGCCTCACGGTCCGCCGCGGTGGCGTCCTCACCGGCCTTGCCGTGCGCCCCGGCCCCGCCCGGGGCGGGAAGCCGGGGCCGAGCAGGCGCTGCGCGGCCAGGCCTCGCTGCGGCACTACGGGTCGATCCTGGTGCCGTTGCTCGGCAGCGGCCTCGACGACGACGTGATCCAGA
>CAMLJW010000326.1 GCA_946480485.1 uncultured Streptomyces sp.
GAAACAGGACCGCCAGCTCCCGCTCGGTGAGCGGCGCGGCGGCCTCCACCCGCCCCCGAGGCCCCGAACCAAGCGCTCGCCCGGTCTCCTCCAGCAGCACCGGAAGCATGCCAGGGTCGGTGCACTCCTCGATCAAGCTCGCGTGCCCACTCCACCAGCGCGTGAGCGCCCGGCAGGTCGCCACGGGCCTGGCGCACCGATGCGAGCACCAGGAACGCCTGGGCGCGGTCTACGACCATGCTGTCGAGCCCGAGCAGCTCCAGCGCGCGGCTGAGCTGCTCCTCGGCCTCCGCGAGCTACGAGTGTGACCCGCATCTCCTTTCTGTCCAGTTCCTCAGATGTCGGGTAAAATGCCGAGGCACTACCCATGTCCTTGGTCGGCTTGTAGTACGGAGGGAACGAGATCCCGGTGCCCGGCCCTCCCCAAAGGGATTCGCAGCTGGATCCTCGTTGGCTGCCATGGTTCTCCTCGATCGCCGCCCGAGGCTCTTCGTGGCCTTCGTCGACCAGGCTGGTCTCCGGCCGCGAACCGCACAAGGGGGCGAACCCGCGTCTTCATGTCGTGCACGCCACACCCCTGGGGTCGTGAATGCGAGCTAAGACGTTTGCGAGGTCCGATGTGGCATGCTTCGCGGTCGACCGACCGATGGGTTGGTTCGTCCCTCGTGTGAGCCGCACGGTCCATGCATGCTCGCCCGAGGAACCTAGGAGGTCCCGGCGATGACCGCCCAGCTGGAGCCGAAAACCACCCACCGATCGTGACAACCGGGCCGGTCCGCGTGGTGCTCGCCGACGACAGCTACCTCGTGCGCGAGGGGATCGAGCAGATCCTGGTGCCGGTCCCGGAGGTGGAGATCGTCGCCTCCTGCGAGGACGCGGACTCGCTGCTTGACTCGGTGGAGCGTCTGGCGCCTGCCGTGGTGCTCACGGATATCCGGATGCCCCCCACGGGATCCGACGAGGGGATAAGAGTCGCCGCGACATTGCGCCAGAGGCACCCGCAAATCGGCGTCGTCGTCCTGAGTCACTACGCGGACCCCCGCTACGTGCTGCGGTTGCTCGACGCGGGTTGTGAGGGGCGCGCCTACCTGCTCAAGGACCGCGTCCACAACCGTGACGAGTTGGTGTCGGCGATCCAAGCCGTGGCGGAAGGGGGCTCGGTGATCGATGCCAAGGTCGTCGAGATCCTCGTACAGGCGAGAGCCAGGGCTGCGCAATCCCCGCTCGCAAAGCTGACGCCCCGAGAACTCGAGCTCCTGACTGCGGTCGCCGAGGGCAAGAGCAACTCGGCGATCGCGGATACGTTCGTGCTTTCCAAACGCGCGGTCGAGAAACACCTCACCGGCATCTTCCTGAAACTGGGTCTCACCCATGCCTCGGAATCGGACGAGGTCAGCAAGCGAGTCATGGCGGTCCTGATGTTCCTCTCGGACCGAGATCTGTTGTCGGCCGAGGAACCGGCGACACCGTCGCGGTCTCGCCCTCATCCCTAGGCCGCGGGCGGGCGCGTGCCGGGTTCGGGGCGGTCAACCGTCCCCTCCGACGGGTGTGGACAGGCTGGCGAGGGTGCATCCCCCGTGTCACGGTCTCTGAACGCGGCCCGGCGTGTGATCGCGGCGACCCCCGGCTTCGAGCCGTTGGGCGAGGCAGCCTCAGGCGAGGAAGCACTCGCACTGGCGGCTGAGCTCAGCCCCGAGCTCATCCTCCTGGATGTCCGCATGCCGGTGATGGACGGGATCGAGACGGCGCGCCGCCTCAGCGCGGAGCACCCTGGAGCGGTCGTCGTCCTGATCTCGATCAACGATCCGGCCGAGTTGCCTCAGGGAGTCGAGTGCTGCGGGGCCAAGGCGCTGATCCGGAAGCAGGACTTCGGATCCGGACTTCCTCATCAGCCGACGGCTCGGTCGGGTGCGGGGGTGCCTAGTGGACGAAGCTTGCCGGTTCAGGCTGAGAGCGAGCCTCTCCTTGTCGATATCGGCACGGGAACCGTGCCCCGGACACTCGTCCCGGCCCCTGGCCGGGACTGGACTTCGAGCCTCCCGCCGACCACGGCGAGCCGGTCGCGCATGTTGGTGAAGCCCGCTCCAGCCCTCGTTTCCTCTTCGGCAAACCCCCCGCCGTCGTCGCGAACCTCGAAGTCGAGCGTGCCGTTCGCCACCACCGAAATCGAGGCCGACCGAGCGTGGGCATGTTTGGCGACGTTCTGCAGCGCCTCGACGCAGCAGAAGTAGACGGCACTCTCGATCTCCGGTGTGTACCGGCCGAGGCCGACGGCCTTGACTGTCGTGGCCACCGGCGTGCTATCGCCGAGGGCGCGAAGCGCCTCCTCGAGGCCCCTGTCGACCAGTAACGCCGGATAGACGCCGTGCGCAAGCGAGCGCATCTCCTCGAGCGCGGCCTCCGCCACGCTTGCGAGTTCACCGAGCATCGCCGCCACATGGTCGGGCTCGTTGCGAATCGACTCGCCGAGGAGCTCAAGCTTGATGCGAAGTGCGACGAGCCTCTGCTGCGCGCCGTCGTGGAGGTCGCGCTCGATCCGCCGTCGTTCCGCGTCCCGCGCGGACGCGATGCGACTGCGGGACGTCCACAGCTCGGCGACGGCCGACTCGAGGTCGCGCTCCAGCCGGTCGTTCTGCACGGCGAGCTGCAGCACGCGGCCTGCGCTGCGCACCAGCTCCGGGTCTCGATTGAGGCCGTCGTCGTGAACGATCACCGCCACTGTCTGCCCGTCCTTCTCGACAGGCGTGGTCGTGCGACCCGGTCTGACGTGGGCCGGGACGATCCAACGATCCCTCGAATCGACGAAGCTGCGGTCGCCGCCATCGGGACCGATCCGGAATCCAAGCTCGAGCGACGGGTCGCCCAGTGCGTCCGCAAGGACCGTTCGAAGGCGCGTCGCGCTCGCATCCGGACCGAGCTGCGCCAGCATCCGCTTGAGGGCGACGCCAGCGGCCGTGCTCGCGAACAGGAGCGCCAGCAAGAATCCGTACGCCCACGTCGACCGCGTGATCACGAGAGCCCACGCCAGCACGCCGCGGGTGGTGCTGCCCGGATCGAAGAGGCCGACGCTCGCGGCCTGGACCGCCCCGATCGTGAACACAAGAATCAGCGCCGGAGCGTAGATCGGTACGAGCATCCGCCTCCGTGCCGGGGTCGCGTCGAACAAGCGGACAATCAGCACGCCGGCGGTGACGATCATCAGCGCCGCGGCCACGTAGGCGTCCGGGCCGCCGCTCCTGCTGGCGAGTGCGGGCCGGTCGGCAATCATGAACGGGTTCTCGGGGCATGCCGCGTCACAGGCTCCGAGCTGGTGTTGGCTCGAGACCGTAGGCGCGAATACATTCTCCGGGATCGTCTTCCAAACGACGATCAGCGCAATCGCCCCCAGCAGGATCTTGTCGACGCGACGCGTCAACCGTCCGTCCGGGAAGGCGAAGACCAGGTAGAAGCCCAAGACGACCACGAGCGACTCGAACAGCACGCCGACGGTGTACAGAAGCCCACTGGAAGCGCCCTGAAGTGCCTTTCCCAGGTTGACGAATCCGAGCGCGAGCAGCAGGAGCCCGGTCCGATCGCTTGGCCGATGTCGTAGCCAGTAGAAGGCGACCAGGAATGTGCCGATGACCAAATTGGCGATGAAGAGCCCGTAAGCGCCCGGCCGCGTGAAGTGGTCGCTCGTCGCGACCAGCGTTGCCCCGGCTACGCCGAGTGCTGCGCCGATGACCGCCAGGTGCGTGGCCGCCGGGAGCCGGCGCAAGCACGATCGGGCTTGCAGCCAGGACGAAACCACCCTCACGACCTCCGATCCTGATGGATTTGATCCCAAACGGGTGATGCGCAGCCATCGCGAAGGAGACAAAGTCCAGGAGACAAGAGTCCATCAGGCCCAAGACAATCGGCGGCCCCAACTAGAGGAGTTGAACTGCATCCGCGCCGAGGCGGACGACCCGAGCAGCGCGTGAGGCGCACAACGGAAACTGGCGGTCAGAGATAGCTGGGCGCACGCCGACCAGCCTCCATCCTGCCCAACCCGCCGGGAAGAGGGCAATCTGTAGGCAACCTGTCGCAGTGCCCAGGCAACCTGTCGGCAACCCGCCCCACGAAGTTCCTGCTCAGCCCGATCGCGGCTAACGTCGCGGACATGTACGGCCCAGAGGGAGAGCCAGATGGGGACGCCCCCTGCTCCCGATCCCGATCCGGACGCCCTGAAGAGGGCGCGGGAGCGGCGCGGCCTTTCCCAGACCGACGTGGCCCGCCTGCTTGGCGTGCCCGCCGCCGACCGCAACCAGGTCGCCCGGTGGGAGCACGGCGCGCACACTCCGCAGTTGCATTACCAGCGGCGGTTGTGGGCGCTGTTCCCCGAGCTCGCCCCGGACGGCGGGACTGACGTGGAGCGGCGCGCGTTTCTTGGCATCTTCGGCACCACTGGTGCGGTCCTGGCCGCGGACGCCACAAGCCCCCTGCGAGAGCCTCCGGGTAGAACTGGGCAGCGGTCCCTCAGCGAGGCGAGCATCCCATCGGGAGTTGACATCGGCGCGCTGATCCTCGAGGCCAGAAAGCTCGACGACCAGCTCGGCGGCGCCCGGGTCTGGCCGCTCGCGCACCGCCTGCCCGCCATCGCTCTCGGCATGGGCGACATCGGCGCGGCCGCCGACGCCGCACAGCTGTGTGGGTGGCTCTGCTTCGACATGGACCGCCTCGACCACGCGCGGGGGTGGCTCAACCGCGCCCAGGAACTAGCCAGGGCGGCAGGGGATCGTTCCCTGCTTGCCTACGCGAACGGTTACCACGCCATCCTCGACCTCTATGGGAAGCACCCCCGGCGCGCCATACCCGCCGCCCTGGCCGCCGTACAGACCGCTCGGGCCGCGCCGCCGGGGGTACGGTCGTGGCTTGCGACCATCCAGGCCGAGAGCCACGCGGCCATCGGCGATGAGCGCGCCACCCTGGCAAGCCTTGAGCAGGCCGCGCTGCTCCTTCCCCAGCATCATCCCGACGACGCGCCTCGGTGGCTGTACTTCCTCAGCCGGGGGGACCTCACCCAGGTCGAGGGGACCGCCAACCTCCGCCTTGGCCGCACCCGCCAAGCGCGCGCAGCGATCCACGAGACGCTCGCATCCACGCCCGGATTCCTCAGAGAGCGAGCGTTGCACCTTGCCGCCCTTGCCCGCGCCCACGCGATCGACCGGGAATACGACGAGGGCGCCCGAGTTGCTGGGGAGGCGCTCAGGGTGGCGCGGGCCACCGGATCGGCCCGGGGGGTGCGTCGGGTCCGACAGGCCGCGGCCGCTCTTGAAGGACGGGCCGCTGAGGAGCTGCGGGAGCAGCTCGCTGACGAGTGGAACACCCGCCGCTGACGCCGAACCGGGGCTCGATGCTGCTGCGCCCATGCGGGGGCGAGCCGGTTGGGAAGGTCGCTGAAGGCCCACTCCTGCAGGTCGGTGAGCAGCTCCAGGAACCAGTACGCCGTGGCGGCGGCGGGCACCCGAGGACCGCGGCGAGCGCCCAGCAGCGCCAGCTAGTGCCGGTGATGCAGCCGCGTACCAACCGAGCCCGCGGGATCGTATCCGATCCGGGTGATGTCACCGGCGTGAGGGTGGGGTGAGATGGCCATGGCGGCCGCCACGGCCACCGTCGTTGGGGCCGAGTTGCCGTCCGGCAGCAGGTCGGAGCGTTCCTTGCGAACGCCGAGGGGGGAGGGGGTGATGTCCGTCATCGGGTGGAGCTTGGTTGCTGTCGTCTGGGATCGCGATCGCGTTCTGGCCTGCCGTGTCGCTGACCGAAGGGCCGCAGCTTCATCGGCTACGTCCTCTTCAGCCTGTTCCTGTTCCCGGCCGTGGTCATCGTCGCTTACCTGGTCGAGGACCGCACCCTAGTCTCAGGCAGGAGTTCAACAGCTGCCAGCTCGTGCTGCGTCGCTGAAGGAGGTTGCCAGTGTGAGTGGAACGGCTCAGTCGGCCAAAAGGAAGAGTGATGACAGAGAGATCCCTGGATGAACTCGGTCCCGTTGACTACGTGGTGGTCGAGCTCCCAGCGGGGGCGAGCAACTTCACGGGCGAGATGGCTGCAGAGCTGCTCGCGTTGGTCGACTCCGGAACCATCCGCG
>CAMLJW010000327.1 GCA_946480485.1 uncultured Streptomyces sp.
TTCAGACGACGAGAACACCCAGTCCGACGAAGAAACGAAGCCCTCGGACGACGAGAACACCCAGTCCGACGAAGAAACGAAGCCCTCGGACGACGAGAACACCCAGTCCGACGAAGAAACGAAGCCTTCAGACGACGAGAACACCCAGTCCGACGAAGAAACGAAGCCCTCGGACGACGAGCCGTGGAACCCCTACGAGGAGTGCGAGTCCTTCAACCTGGACGACAAGCTCACGGCCAGCATCTCCGGGCTGCCGAACCGGATCGTCGCCGGCTCCGGCTGGCACGAGTTCACATTCGTGGTCAACAACGGCTCCGACAAGGACCTGAAGAAGGTCTGGGTCGAGGCGTTCGCGGAGTACGCGGACGACACGAACGCGGACTCCTCGCTCTCCTTCGACCTGGCCGAGCTCCAGTACAAGCAGGACGGCAAGTGGACCAGCAGCTACCAGGACTACAACGAGGACGAGGACGGCAAGACCTCCTTCACGGGTACCTTCGTCGCCGTTCTCGACTCCCTGGAGAAGCACTCCACGGCCACCCTGGACCTCCGAGTGCAGGTGAAGGCGTCCGCCCCGGCGGGCTCTTCCTTCGCGCTGAGCCAGGCGGTGTACGCGGGCAAGGACTCCGCCTGCTACGGCAACGGTGACTTCTACGACTTCACCGTGCTCGCAGCGGGCACCAAGCCGAGTGACAACGTCGACGACGCCAAGCCCAACGGCAAGAAGCCCAAGGTCACCGACGGCACCAAGCCGCAGGGTGAGGTCAAGGAGATCACCGGCAACCTCGCCGAGACCGGCTCCAGCTCCGCCCTGCCGACGGTCGGTCTCGCCGGTGGTGTCGCCCTCGTCGCCGGTGCGGGCGCTGTGTTCGTCGTGCGCCGCCGCAAGGCCGGTGCCGACGCGTAACGGTGTCGGCGCCGACGCGTAAGGCGTAACGCTTCACGCGAACAACGCTCACGCAAGAAAAGAAGGACCTGCGCTCGGAGGGGGGCGCAGGTCCTTTGTCTTTTCCCTGACCTGATTGGGCCTTTTCGGCCCTATGGAGAACGGATGCGACGGGTGACGGCGTATGGCTACGGGTGATGACGGGTGACGACAGGTGACGCCTAGCGGAGCCGCAGTGCCTTCATCACCCGCAGGCTCCGGCTCATGAACGCCGCGTACTTCTCGTCGTCCATCCCGAACGCCGGCGCCATCGGCATGATCCGCTGCTGGGTGACGGTCTGCGCCTCGGTGTACTTGAGGATGCCCTCGGAGCCGTGCCGGCGGCCGAGACCGGAGTCCTTCATGCCGCCCATCGGTGACTGGACGCTGCCGTACGCGGACGCGTAGCCCTCGTTGATGTTGACCGTTCCGGTACGCAGCCGGGCGGCGACCTCGGCGCCGCGGCGGGCGTTCGTCGTCCAGACCGAGGCATTGAGGCCGTACCGCGTGGAGTTGGCGCGCTCGATCGCCTCATCGTCGTCCTTGAAGCGGTAAAGGGAGACGACCGGGCCGAAGGTCTCCTCGTGGCAGACGGCCATCGGCGCCTCGACGCCGTCGAGGATGGTGGGCTCGAAGAAGTACGGACCGATGTCCGGGCGGGCCACGCCCCCGGCGATCAGCTTCGCGCCCTTGGCCACGGCCTCGTCGACGTGCCGGGTCACGGCCTCGAGCTGACGTTCACCGGCCAGCGAGCCCATCTCGGCGCCGTACGCCAGGGACTTGCCGAGCCGCATCGCCCTGGTGCGAGTGGCGAACCGTTCCACGAACGCGTCGGCGACCGACTCGTGGACGTACAACCGCTCGACGGAGACGCAGAGTTGGCCTGCGGACGAGAAGCAGGCGCGCACCGCTCCGGCCGCAGCCTTGTCGATGTCGGCGTCCTCAAGGACCAGCATGGGGTTCTTGCCGCCGAGTTCGAGGGACACGCCGACCAGGCGGGCGGCCGCGCTCTGGGCGAGCTCACGGCCCGTACGGGTCGAGCCGGTGAAGGAGACGTAGTCGGCACGCCCGACGACCTCCGGGCCGACGACCGGGCCCTCGCCGAGGACGACCTGGAAGACGTCGGCCGGCAGGCCCGCCTCGATCAGCAGGTCACGGGCCCACAGGGCCGTCAGGCACGCCTGCGTGTCGGGCTTCATCACGACCGCGTTGCCCGCGACGAAGGCGGGCAGCGCGTCGCCGACAGACAGCTCCAAGGGGTAGTTCCAGGGCACGATCTGGCCGACGACACCGCGCGGGTGGCGCAGCTCGGTAGCCTTGGTGAGCGTCGGAACGGCGCCGGTGTGCCGCTTGGACCTGAGGTACGCGGCGGCCTTTCGCCCGTAGTGCCGCGCGGCGACGGCCACGCTCTGCACCTCTTCGTGCGCGTGGAGACGGGTTTTTCCGGTCTCCAGCTGGATGAGGTCGAGCACTTCGGCCTGTCGGGCGAGCACCAGGTCGTGGAAGCGGAGCAGCACGGCGGCGCGCTGCCGTACCGGGATCGCGGCCCAGACGGACTGTGCCTTGCGGGCCCTTTCGAAGGCGGTCGCCACGTCCTCGGGGGTGGACTCGGGCAGGTCGGCCAGCTTCTCGCCGGTGAACGGCGTGTGGTTGGCGGTGCGGCCCGAGCCGGTCACGCCGCGTGTGAGCTGGGCGATCAGCTCCGGTGTGACCACGTCGGCAGCCGTGCGGGCGCCTTCGGGGACGGGTGCTATGGGGTTGGTGCCGGTCTTTTCCGGAGCCTGCGAGTCCGTCATGAGGCGCAGGGTATGCCGGGGAGAGGGGTTTGGGTACCCGTCAGTAACAGGGTTTCACGGAGCACTCACACCGCGCCAGTGATCGCTGGCAACAAACACGAGTGATCAGGGGGTTGTCAGACGCCGACCAGAACGCAGCGCGGTGAAGCAGGAAGCCCCCGGAAGGGTCAGACGACCCAGGTCGGAATTCCTGGACTTCAGGCCGGGAGCACGTCACAGCGTGTCGAGGTCCAGGTTCGCGATCGTCGTCTTCGCCACCTCGCGGCCACGCTCGGTGAAGTCGCCCTTGCCCGGGTAGTCGATCCAGAGCCTGTAGAGGTCGCCCGACTTGGTCTTGTAATAGAAGACCCGGGCCTCGCGCGGGCGGGGCGTGTCCGCGTCGGTCTGGTCGTCGACGTACGTGACGACGTTTTCGGCCGCATCGCGGCCCTGGTACGAGGTCTCCGTGGTGTCGGCCTTGGGCGCCGGCGTCTCCGCCATGTTGGAGAAGTCGCTGTCATCCGTCTTCTCCATACCGTCGGCGTCCTGGTAGGCCTCGGAGTTGGCGGTGCCCGCGATCTCGTTGAGGGTGTCCTCGGACTTCTTGTACAGGTGCAGGACGATCGAAACGGAGTAGCTCGGGTCGGTGTACGCGACCCAGTGCCCCTTGTCCGTGGAACGGTCCGGCTCGCCTCTCACATAGTCCGGCGGCACCGCGAGCGTCGCGGCGACATCCGTCTCCTTGTGCTTCTTCCACCCCTCCGGCAACGGACCCGCCAACGGATCCGCGATCACCAGATACGCCGCCACGGCCGCCGCGACCACCGCCGCGCCGAGGCCGATCCGGCCCATGCGGCCGACGCGGATCGACTTGCCGCCGGGACCCGCGACCCGGACGACCTGGGTGGGCTCCGGAGCGGGCGGCTGTGCGGCCTTTTCCAGGAGTTGGCGGACCTGGGCGGCGTTCGGACGGCTGGCCGGGTCCTTGTTGAGGAGTGCGCTGATGGTGTCGGCGAGCGGGCCCTTGGACGCGTTGGGCACGGCCGGCGTGGCGTTGAGGACGGACTGGAGCGTCGCGGGCGTGTTGGTGCGGCGGAAGGGCGAGACGCCCTCCGTGGCCGCGTACAGGACGACGCCGAGCGACCACAGGTCGCAGGCGGGGCCGGGTCGTTGCCCCAACACCCGCTCGGGCGCGATGAACTCGGGCGAGCCGACGAAGCCGCCGGTGTCGGTCAGGTTCGTCTCGCCCTCGATCTGGGCGATGCCGAAGTCGGTGAGGACGACACGGCCGTGTGGACCGAGCAGGACGTTGTCGGGCTTGACGTCACGGTGCAGGATGCCCGCCGCGTGCGCGGCTTCCAGCGCGCCCAGGACAGCGAGGCCGATTCTCGCCGCTTCGCGGGCCCCGAGTGTGCCCTCCTGCAACGCGGCGCCCAGCGAACGGCCCCGCACCAGTTCCATCACGATCCACGGCTGACCGTCCACTACCGCCACATCGTGGACATTCACCACCGCCGGGTGGTCGAGCCGGGCCGCGGCGCGCGCCTCGCGACGCATCCGCTCGAAGATGTTTGCACGTTCACGCTCGGGAAGGTGATCCGGTACGCGAGGCTCCTTGACGGCAACCTCGCGGTCCACTGTCTCATCCTTGGCCCGCCATACGGCGCCCATACCGCCGTGACCGAGCTTCGACACCAGACGGTAACGGCCGGCGATCAGGCGCCCGGTACCGGGGTCCTGCGACACTTGCTGTTCGGGCACCACCTGCGTGGGCGCCGCGTACGGGTTGCCCGCCACCGGGTTGCCCGAGTGCAGGACGCGGCCGGGCTGCTGCCCGGGCACACCCGGCCGTGGTGGTTGCAGACCGAAACTCGTTGGCTCGTCGGCCCCGTAGGGGGCTTCCCCGTTGCTGCTCATGGGTCCATTGCTATCGCGGTAACCACTCCGGCTTCCACCCCAGACGCTTTCCGGTCACAGACCCGTGACCCACGAGGTCACTTATGGTCCATTTATGCCGCCGTACGCATCCGTGGGCATCCGTAGTCATCCGTAGTCATCCGTAGGTCTTGGCTCCATCACGATCCACGGCAGGCCGTGGTGCTCCAGCACGTGGTGCACCGTGACGACGGGCCGAGTGGTTGATCCGCGCGGCCGTGCGCGCTTCCGCCCGGGTGCGGGCGAGCAGTACGCCCTGAGGGAGCAGCCGTGTGAACTCCGGCGACTGACGGAAACCGAACGTGAGGTGGTCGAAGCCAGGGATGAGTTGGAGGGAACTGGGGGCGATCAGACGTCACCCTCATTCCCCAACCGGTACCGCCCACCCTCAACCGGTGGCCTGATAGGTGGCCGACGCCTGCTCGTACAGCCGTGTCACCTCGTCCCGCTCGGCCTCCGGACCACGCAGCTGCGCCACGTGGTAGCGCGCGTCGATGATGATCGCGAGATTCCGTACGTATATCTCGCGCCCCTCGGCGTCCTGCCAGGTGAACTGGCCCTCGGCCATGGTCCGTCCGCCCACGTCGATCTGCCGCATCCCGCTGGACGTGGCCCAGGTCGAGTCGCGGAACGGCTGCAGTTCCCGCTCCTCCTCCCGCTGGTACTTCATCGGATCACTGCCGAATTCGCTGGTGGTGTCGCGTCCTGGCACGACGACCAGTTCGAAGTCGCCCTGGTAGTAGACGACCTGGCCGCGCCCGTTCTTGGGCGTCCGGTCCCAGTCGTTGGCGACGGCGACGCTGAAACCCTCGGAGTCCTTGCGCAGGGTGAAGCCCCGCGGCAGGTCGGGGCCGGTGGTCTGTGTGGTGGAACTGGACGACTGCGTCGGACCGTTGTCCTTGCTCGACGTCCCGTCGGGCTGCGGATCCGTGCCGGCGTTCCCGTCCGTGCCCGTGCCCCTGCCGGTGCCGGTGTGCCGGTGTCCGCCGGTGTCCGTGTCGGACGAGGGCCCGGGGGCCGGGCCGGCCTCACCGGCGGCACCGGTCCGCGCGCCGCTCACCTCCGCGTCGGCCTTCGGCATGAAGACCATGGCGTACGCGACGGCCGCGGCCAGTGCCAGCAGGATCAGCATCAGCAGGGTGCGGCCGAGGCGGCGG
The DNA here is from genome assembly GCA_946480485.1 of uncultured Streptomyces sp. The sequence goes on from CAMLJW010000327.1 coordinate 5,793, forward strand.
GGCTTCGGCGCCTTCCCCTGCCTGGCCCGCTTGTGGTGACCGTGCGTGTCGGGCAGCCCGGCGCGGCGCCTGCGGACGAGCTCACCCCGGCGTCGTACGACGGGCAGGCGCGCGGGGTCGACGGGCGGCGCCGCCACGACATGCGTCCCCGCCTCCGGCTCGGGCGCCGACCGCACAAGCGAACGAAGCCAGCCCCGCAGCTGCTCAAAGTCAAGCCGCTCGGTGGGGTCGTGACGCAGCAGCGACTCCACGACCGGTCGGAGCGGACCGCACTCCTCCGCGAAAGC